>JABXKR010000207.1 GCA_013619145.1 Psychromonas sp.
TGATGAAAAATATAGATTGATTGATGACTTACTTGAAGATTACCTGGATATTCCAAACGAGGTAAAAATCGGTCTTTACTTGCATAAAATTGCCGATAAATTTGAGCATAAATATGCGCTTTCACTAGCTGTTACAAATTCAAACCCGATATTACTTGGTATTTTTAATAAAGTTATTGCAACAATTTCAGTGCAGCAGCATCAAGAAATACTTAACCGCTGGTTACCACTCGTTTATGAAAAAGAGTCTGATTTAATCTGGTTCTGGTATCTTTCTGCGCTTGTTATTTTTATCTTTTCCATATTTATAATACGTTATGTTTATTTGCTAAAGGCCAATCAAAAACTAACTAATATGCAGGAAAAGCTCGAGCAGCTGTCTATGCGCGATACCTTAACAGGTTTGCCCAGCCGTTATTACTTTACTGAGTTACTTGATAAAGAGTGGGCGAGATCGAGACAATCGATGTTACCTCTATCTGTTGTGATTATAGATATTGATCATTTCAAGCACTTCAATGATCAATATGGGCGACTTGCAGGTGATAGCTGTCTAGTGGAGCTTGCCCGCCGGTTGCAGTTGTTGATTACTCGGCCTGCCGATTTAGTGGCGCGTTATGGTGGTGAAGAGTTTGCGTTGATTTTGCCTGAAACTGATGAAAATGGGGTGAATGTGATTGTTGCAGAGATCTTTAATCTTTTAAAGCAGTGGTCATTAACTCACAAAGGTTCTGTTTATTCAAACCAGTTAACCATTAGCGCAGGCTCTGCAACCTTGGTTTTTAATGAGCAATATAAAGCTGATGAGCTGATTCGTCGTGCTGATAATGCACTGTTTCAGGCACAACAAAAGGGTCATAACCAGTCGGTGCTTTATGGACATAATAATTAGGTTTTCTTCTCGTGACCTCGATTCACTTTAATCTTATAATACGCTTTTATTTTTTTAGAAGGCTTTTTAACTTATGCGTCCTAGTAATCGAACTCCAGAACAAAATCGCGACATCAAAATTACTCGTAATTACACTGACTATGCAGAAGGTTCTGTATTAATTGAAGTGGGTAATACCAAAGTACTTTGTAACGCATCAGTTTCAGATTCAGTGCCACGTTTTTTAAAAGGCAAAGGCAAAGGTTGGGTAACGGCTGAATACGCAATGCTTCCTCGTGCAACACATACTCGTAATATGCGTGAAGCCGCAAAAGGCAAACAGGGTGGCCGTACATTAGAAATTCAACGTTTAATCGCGCGCTCACTACGTGCAGCAGTTGATTTACAAGCACTAGGCGAAAACATGATCACGGTTGACTGTGATGTGATTCAAGCCGATGGCGGTACACGTACAGCCTCTATCACAGGTGCTTGTGTCGCACTGGTTGATGCACTTAACTGGATGGTTAAAGAAGGTAAATTGAAGAAAAGCCCGCTTAAGCAGATGATTGCAGCTGTTTCTGTTGGTGTCTACAAAGGTACGCCAGTGTGCGATTTGGATTACGATGAAGATTCAAATGCTGAAACGGATATGAATGTTGTGATGACAGAAACTGGCGGTATGATTGAGATTCAAGGCACTGCTGAAGAGGGTGCATTTAGCCATCAAGAGTTGTTAGCTATGTTAAGCCTGGCGGATGGCGGGATTAGCAAGTTTATCCTTGAGCAGAAAAAAGCATTAAACGCGGAGTAATAAATGAAAGATTACCAGAAAGAGTTTATTGAATTTGCTATCGAGAAAGAGGTCTTGAAATTCGGTGAGTTCACATTAAAATCAGGCCGAATCAGCCCCTATTTTTTTAATGCCGGCCTCTTTAATACTGGACGTGATTTAGCACGTTTAGGACGTTTTTATGCGGCTGCATTAATGGATTCTGCTATCGATTACGATCTGTTATTTGGCCCTGCATATAAAGGTATTCCAATTGCAACGACTACAGCTGTTGCTTTATCTGATGGTTATGATTTAGATCTGCCTTACTGCTTTAACCGTAAAGAAGCCAAAACACACGGTGAAGGTGGCAGTTTGGTTGGCTCGGAATTAACAGGTAAAGTGATGCTGGTTGATGATGTGATCACTGCCGGTACTGCGATTCGTGAGTCTATGGATATTATCCAGGCGCATAACGCAGAGCTTGCGGGTGTATTAATTGCCTTAGATCGCCAGGAGAAAGGTAAAGCTGAGCTTTCAGCCATTCAGGAAGTTGAGCGGGATTACGGTGCAAAAGTTATTTCTATTGTGCAGCTAAGTGATCTGATTACTTACTTAGAAGCAAAACCAGAAATGCAAAAGCATCTTGACAGTGTAAAAGCCTACCGCGAGCAGTACGGTATTTAATTCGTTGCTATGAATAAATAATGAAAAGCCACTATTTAGTGGCTTTTTTGCTTTATAAATATAGTGCTTATTTAATTACAAATAGGTTCTCTTAGTTTTCTATACACCTAATAGATTCTCACCCCTTATAATGTCACCTTATCTTGATAAGCCTCAATCAGCTGATTGCCAGAAAATAGAGAAAGCCTAATAATGGCAGAAGTATGAGACCGAATTATTTACAACGGATGATCAATTTACGATAAAAAAGGCCTTAACGCAGAACGATAAGGCCTTTTTATTTGGTTTTTATTTGGTTTTTATTGCTGGTTAATCTAGTTGTTCAATTTTTTCATGTACCTTGTGCTTTAAGGTTTCGTCAAACTCTTCACTTGCTTTGTGAGAGCTTGCAATAAACGAATAGATAACTGGCAGAATCAGCAAGGTAAACAGCGTACCAATTGATAAGCCTGCTACGATTACGATACCAATACCAAAACGGCTTACCGCACCCGCACCTGTTGCAAATAATAGTGGAATCAAACCGGCTACCATCGCCGCTGTGGTCATTAATATTGGGCGTAAACGTACAGTTGCCGCTTTTTTAACTGCATCGATACGACCTAGACCGTGATGTAACTGCTCCTCTTTTGCTACTTCTGCAATCAAAATACCGTGTTTAGTGATTAAACCAACCAGGGTTATCAGACCAACTTGAGTATAGATATTCATGGTTGCAGCACCCCAGGCAAGTGCAACTAGCGCACCACTGATGGCCAGCGGTACTGTCATCAAGATAACCAATGGATCGCGAATACTTTCAAACTGACTGGCAAGTACCAGGAAGATAATTAAAATTGCCAGCAGGAAGGTCATATATAATGCTCCACCTTCAGATACAAACTGACGCGCTTCACCCAGGTAATCATGGCGATAACCTTGTGGTAATTTCGTCGTTGAAAGCTCTTCAAAGAAGTTAATTGCATCACCCATTGCAAAACCAGGGGCTAATACCGCGCCAATTGTTGCACTGTTTAGCTGGTTAAAGTGCGGTAGCGAGCGGGGCTCTGCAACCACATCAATGGTTATTAAGTTACTAAGCGGTAACATATCGCCATTTTTAGCTTTTACAAAAAAGTTGCCTAGTTTATCTGGCGATAAACGATACTTGCGTTCAACTTGTGCAATTACTTCGTAACTACGGCCATCAAGATCGATACGGTTCAGGTAACCATCACTGAGTAGTGTTCCTAGTGTAATGCCGATATCCTGCATGGTTACGCCATATGCACCTGCTTTATCGCGATCAATTTTGATCTTCATCGTGGCAGAATCAAAAGCCAAATCCAGCTCTGAATAGACAAAGTTAGGGTTTGCTTGTGTCGCTGCTAATACATCTGAGGCGATACTTACTAAGCTTTCAAATGGATTGGAGGTGGTGATCACAAACTGCACCGGTAAACCACCTGATGAACCCGGTAATTCTGGCATTTGGAAAGCGGTGGTGGCGACCGATGCTACGCTATTAAAGGTAGGCTGCAAGGCTGTGGCAAGCTCTTTCGGGTTCTTCTCTCGTTGGCTCCAAGGTTTCATAATGGCAATACCAAATGCTTGGTTGGCATTGGGCACGCCGGAAATGCCTAGTGTGCTTTGTACTTCAGGCTGTTTGGATAGCTCTGCCGTTATCACGCGCATACTGTTTTCAATGTAGTCAAGGTTGGCATTTGCAGGTGCTTTTGACATCATCATTAATGCGCCTTTATCCTCTTTAGGCGCCAGCTCAGCGGGGATAAATTTAAACAGGAAAGGTAAGGAGATAAACACCAGAAGAGCAAAAAAGATCACCGCAGGGCGACGTGTCATTAACTTATCGAGCAAACGAGAATAACGCTCAGTTAATCCTGACAGTACAGCTTCAACAGTACGTTCAAAACGATTTGGTTGATGATTGCTTTTAAGCATTTTACTACACATCATAGGTGACAACGTTAATGCCACAATACCGGATACAAATACAGAGCCAGCCAGTGTTAATGCAAACTCAGTAAACAGTGATCCTGTAATTCCGCCCATCAAAGCGATCGGTGCATAAACAGCAGCTAAGGTGATGGTCATCGAGATAACGGGCACCGCAATTTCACGTGTACCAATAATAGCCGCGCGGAAAGGATCTTCGCCCGCTTTAATATGACGGTCGATATTTTCCACAACAACGATCGCGTCATCTACCACTAAGCCGATTGCCAGAACCATAGCTAACAGAGTCATTAGGTTGATGGTAAAGCCAAACATCTGCATCACCACAAGCACACCAATTAGTGACAATGGAATAGTAATAATCGGAATAATAACCGCGCGCCATGAACCTAAAAACAGGATCATTACAATTAAAACAATTAAACCTGCTTCGACAATGGTTTTTACCACTTCAGAAATTGATTCTTCAATGGCAATGGTTGAATCCTGTCTCTTATACACATCTCCGAGCCCTTTTCTAATTCAGCACTGCTTTTTACCTGCGTCTCTGTATTACCGTTAAACAGGGTGTAATAACTGTTTGCTTGTCCCGTTGCTGACTGAATATTATTCGCCTGCAGAATTTGTACAACATCTTGTGTCGTCAGATTGAATCCCGCCATACGTTCAGGATCTATCCAGATACGCAGCGCAAATTGAGTACCGCCATAAAGATTAACTTTCGCGACCCCATTGATACTAAAGAGCTGAGGTTTAATAACTCGTTCAAGATAATCGGTAATTTGGCTGGAATTGAGTTGTTCGCTCGAAAAAGAGATATAAATAACCGAGGTAGTTGAACCTGTACTCATATCAATAGTCGGATCTTCCGCTTCACTTGGCAGTTGCGAACGCACACTATTTACTTTGGCAAGAATATCGGCAACCGCACCATTAGGGTCGGTATTAAGCTTCATATAGACGCTAATGCTTGAGTTGCCCATAAAACTTTGCGAAGTGATAAAGTCGATATTATCCGCTTGCGCAATTGCCTGCTCAATCGGTTGGGTAATAAAACCCTGAATAAGATCCGCGTTAGCCCCGTAATAACTGGTTGAGACAGTCACAACCGTATTGGTCATGGTCGGGTACTCACGTACCTGCATTTTTCCGAGTGCCTGCAGACCTAATAAAACGATCAGCAGACTGAGTGATATCGCCAGTACCGGACGGCGTATAAAGGTATCAGTAAATTTCATTAGACCCCCTACAGCGCTGGAATTTCAGCTGGTTTATGTAAAATATCGGATTCAATAACTTTAACATGCGCACCATTACTTAAACGTACTTGGCCACTGGTCACAATCACATCACTTTTACTTAAACCTGCTAGGACATGTATTGCGCCATCTTTGCTTTTACCCAGTTTTACGATACGTTGATCTGCCTGCAGAAAAATTTTACCCTCTTTAGTTTGTTGCTCACTCAGCAGGTAAACGGTCTCACCGTAAAGGGTGTAATTAATCGCTGTTTCTGGAATGATAATTTGTGCTTGCAGTGTCGGCAAAATAATATTGGCTTTAGCAAACATGCCAGATCGTAACTTTTGTTCTGTATTTGGGATGTCCGCCTGCACTTGAATGACACCACTTTGGAAGTTAACAGCAGGTTCTATTGCTGAAATTGTACCTTTAAAAGTCGTTTCCGGTTCGGCATCAACAAATATATCCATGGTCTGACCGATATGAATTTTATTGAGATCATTTTGTGCAATGGTAAAACGTAAACGCATGCGACTGACATCTTCTAAACGGACAATATCTGAGCCTGCCGTTAAATAATCACCCATATAAACATTACGTAAACCTGTTATGCCGCTAAATGGCGCGCGAATAACCCGGCGGCTAATAGTTGCCTGATAACTTTCTATTTGACCTTGCAGTGCTAACATCTCCGCTTCGGCATCATCAACTTGACCTTGTGAAACTGAGCCTTTTTGGAATAATGAAGACATCCGTTTGTAGTTACCTTTAACTGCGGAGATACGCCCTTGAGCGGCTTTTAGGTTGGCTTTTTCCACTTCGGAATCAAGATAAATAAGCGCATCACCCGCTTTTAGTTTTTGGCCTGACTCAAAGTTGATTTTCACGACTTTACCTGCCACTTCATTGGCAATATTAACGCCTTGAGTTGGTTCTATAAAACCAATCGCACGCAGGTGAGGTGTCCAGTCTTCAAGTTTAATACTTGTACTGGTCACTGGAAATTCAGGGATAGGGCGGTTAGCTAGAAATTCTTTAATTTTTTCCGCTTTAAACATGTTAAAACCAATCACACTACCGAAGACCAGTACTGCTAATAATAGTGCCGAAGCGATCCATTTTTTCATTATGTTACCTTAATTATTTAAATTAAATTTTTTGAATTATCAACCAAGATGCATCTCTGACCTGGTTGATTTGAATTTCATCTGCATTGAAGCGTTTTCTTATTACTTTTCTGGCTAAATTAATAGCACTATCAAAACTTACTGCGATTAATGCGGAGACTTGCCAGTTGTGAAAGCGGCCCTCAACTATTCCTTGCTGATAAAAATCGAATAAGGGATAAAATGCGCCATCTTCACATAAAGCAGCTTGTCCTTGAGCTAGATCGGGCTGCGAAAAAAGCATTTCAATAACCGCTAATCGTTGCGGATTTTTTAGCACCGCATCAAATGTATTTCGCCATAACAGCTTATATTTTTGTTCTGGAGTTTGTTTGTCTGACCAGCCTTTAAAAAAAGTGTGTGCGCCTTCTTGAGTAATGTGTAGATACAATTCGCGAATTAATGTTTCTTTATTTTCAAAATAGCGATAAATGGTACCGGCAGCAATACCCGCAGTGTCTGCTAATAGTTTCATTGATAAGCCGTAAAGTCCGCGTTCTGCTAACAATGCTTCAGCAGTCGCTAAAATCTGTTGTCGTTTGTCCATAAACACACCGATAATGAATGAACGTTCATTATCGTGCATTCATCTTTTTATGCAATGCTTAAATGAAATTTAATCGCTTGATCTAAAACGGTTCGTTGTGAATAGCGGCTTTATTGTCCCCTATGCTGTGCATGACAATTCATATTGGGCGTTGGTATTCACCTTAAACTCACGTAAAATATGCCTGCTGAAATTATTTAAATATATTTAGGAAATACCATGAAGCTTAACCCCGGACAAGATGCCGCAGTAAAAATGATCTCAGGCCCCTGTCTTGTTCTAGCGGGGGCGGGAAGCGGTAAAACCCGCGTAATAACCAATAAAATTGCCCACTTAGTGCAGAATTGTGATTATTTAGCCAAAAATATTGCGGCGGTAACCTTCACCAACAAAGCCGCTCGGGAAATGAAAGAGCGTGTCAGCCAGACGCTGGGACGAAAGGAAGCGCGTGGTTTGATGGTATCGACTTTTCACTCATTAGGTTTAGATATTATCAAACGTGAATATAAAACCTTAGGCATGAAAGCGGGTTTTACCCTGTTTGATGATCAAGATACCTTAGCGTTATTAAAAGAACTGACCGAAAAGCAGCTGCAAGAAGATATGGATCAGCTTAAAGCGTTAGTTACACAAATCTCTAACTGGAAAAATGCTTTAGTTTTACCTCCGCAGGCAATCAAACAGGCAAAAGGTGAGCGTGATGTTATCTTTGCTCATTGTTATGACCTTTATCAGCGTCAGTTAAAAGCTTATAACGCGCTGGATTTTGATGATTTAATTGTAATGCCCACTCTGCTGCTCACTTTAAAAGAAGAAGTTCGTTTACGCTGGCAGAAAAAAATTCGTTATCTACTGGTCGATGAGTACCAGGATACCAATACCAGTCAGTATGAATTAATTAAAGCCCTAGTCGGCGAGCGCGCAAGGTTTACTGTGGTGGGGGATGATGATCAGTCAATCTATTCGTGGCGCGGTGCCCGTCCTGAAAACTTGGTGTTATTACAAAACGATTTTCCGCAGTTAAAAGTGGTGAAACTTGAGCAGAATTACCGCTCCAGTCAGCGAGTCTTAAAAGCCGCCAATATATTAATCGCCAATAACCCGCATGAATTTGATAAACGTCTTTTTAGCGAACTGGCTTATGGTGAATCCATTAAAGTGCTGTTTGCAAAAAATGAGCAGCATGAAGCTGAACGTGTAGTAATGGAGTTATCCGGCCATAAATTTATGAATGGTGCTTCATTTAGTGATTATGCGGTACTTTACCGTGGTAACCATCAAAGCCGTTTACTTGAAAAAGTGATGATGGAAAACCGTATTCCCTATCGCATTAGCGGCGGCACCTCATTTTTTGCTCGAAGTGAAATCAAAGACATCATGGCGTATTTAAAGCTGTTAGTGAATCACGATGATGAGAATGCGTTTATACGAGTTGTTAACAAACCAACGCGCGGCATAGGTGCTGCGACTCGTGAGAAACTGGGGAATTATGCTAATTTACGACAGATTAGTATGTTTGCGGCAAGTTTTGAAATGGGCTTAGAGCAGACGTTATCAGGTAAAGGTTTGCAGTCACTACAAGCCTTTACCCGCTGGTTGGTGGAATTGAATGATCGCCTGAAGCGGGAAGAGTCTGTTGATGTGGTGCGCGATTTGATCCGGGATATTGGTTACGAAGACTGGTTATACGAGAGCAGCCCAAGCCCGAAGGCGGCAGAAATGCAGATGAAAAACGTATCTATGTTATTTAAATGGGTAACAGAGATGCTTAAAGGTGATGATCTTGATGAAGAGATGACACTTGAACAGGTTGTCGCACGCTTAACGCTGCGCGATATGCTTTCTCGTAATGAAGAAGAGGAAGAGTTAGATCAGGTGCAGCTGATGACCTTGCATGCATCGAAAGGGCTGGAATTCCCGTTTGTGTATATGATAGGGATGGAAGAGGGGATTTTACCGCATCAAGTGAGCATCGATGAAGATAATGTTGAAGAGGAACGGCGCCTTGCTTATGTGGGCATTACCCGTGCACAGAAAGAGTTAACCTTTACACTGGCAAAAGAGCGTAATCAATATGGTGAGTTAATTAAACCTACACCAAGCCGTTTCTTATCTGAATTACCTCAGGATGATCTTGACTGGGAAAGCGGCCCTCGGAAAAAGACAGATCAACAGAAAAAGCAGTTAGCTGATAAAGGCATCGCAAATTTACGTGCCCTATTTGATTAGCCTCCTGTTAGGGGGGCTTGGATTTATTTGATCTCTGTGATCATTTTTTCGCGCGGAAAGCGTACCTTCTGCGCTTTATCTAAGGTATTAAAATCACTAAGATCCCGCTTTCCAAGCACTGCGCTGACCACGGATGTTAAACCTTTCTCCTTTAAGCCAAGCAGTTGATCCATAGCTTTTGTATCAAAGCCTTCAATTGGACAGCTGTCTAAATCAAGCAGCGCACATGTTGTCAAAAACTGTCCGAAAACAATACAGACTTGTCGTTTTAACCATTCCTGGCGCTCATTTTCAGACATGCTGCCAATATAGTTGTTGAGCATTTCAACGCGTGCTTCATTAACTTCAATATCTCGTATATCGGCAGTGAGTTGTTCTATATCCTGCAGATCTTGTCTGTTAAATGTGGTTTTTGCACAAAAAATAAGAAGGTAAGCACTGTCTTTATATTTGTCCTGGTTACTCTGCCAGGTGGCTTCTGCCAGCTGTGCTTTTTTAGCCGGGTTGCTAATTAAATAAAGATGCCAGGCTTGTGAATTAATAGAGGTTGGAGAGAGTGGTAGCGTGTCTAATAAAAGTTGCAGTTTATCCTCTTCAATATCTTCTCCAGCTTTAAATACTTTGGTGCTGTAACGTTGCTGTAGTGCGCCTTTTAATTTTTCTAACATGGCATTTGTTCCTTTAAAAAAAAAGGAAAGCATTTAGCTTTCCTTTGGGTTTATCTGTTGTTATCTTTTTGCTTGGCTTTACCTATTTTTCAACTAAACCTGCAGAAACATCTATGATGTCTTGCTCTGCTAATGTGCCTGCTGAGAATTTAAGCTGCAGCATATTTAGAATGTAATCATAGCGCGCATTGGCGAGCTGATTTTCTGATGCATATAAGTTACGCGTCGCATCTAATACATCAACAATGGTACGGGTGCCGACTTCAAAGCCAGCTTCCGTTGCTTTAAGTGCGCTATTTGAAGAGGTTACCGTTTGCTCGTAAGCTTGAATTGAGCTGATTGATGCGCGTACATTGTTATAACCACTGCTGACTTGTGTTTCGATGCTACGGAATGTTAGCACTAAGTCTTCACTTGCGAAGATGTAATTATATTGTGCCTGTTTAACCTGTGAAGTGATGTTGCCACCAGTGTAAATGGGTACATTTAAGTTAATCCCAACGGTTGCAGCACTCATATCAGTATCGCGAGTTATTGGCGCATCGATATCATAATCTGTATTGTCATAACCTAAACTAGCGGTTAAATCTAAGGTTGGCAGATGTCCTGTTTTAGCTAACTCAATCTGCATTTGCGCCAGCTCTTTTGAGATGCGTTTACCATGCAGATTAAGGTTATGCTCGATGGATCTGTTGCGCCAAGATTTAATATCCCCTTCTAGTTCTTGGGGTGAAAAAATATCGGTATTTAGATAAGCAACGTTGTGAATATCTTCGCCTGTTAATTCACGCAGGGTGTAATATGAGTTGTCGAGGTTGTTTTGTGCGGTTATTTCATCGGCATTTGTTCGATCGTATTCAGCTTGTGCTTCATGCACGTCTGTAATGGCAATCAGACCCACTTCAAAACGTTGTTTAGTTTGCTCTAGTTGACGCTCAACCGCGCGTTTATTCGCCTGTACCGATTTAACCGCTTCATCTGCACGCAATACATTAAAATAAGCGGTCGAAGTTCTAAGTAACAGATCTTGGGCAGCATAGCCGTAAATGGTTGCAAACTGTGTTGCTTGCTTTTCGGCAAGATCCAGCTGTTGCCAATATGAGCCATTATAAAGTGACTGGCTTAAAGAAAGGTTTGCACCATAGTTTGAATTTGTTGCTTCATCTTCACTTGCACTTGTATAACCTGCGTTAAGTCCGAAACCGATTTGCGGTAATAAAGCCGCATTTGCTTCAGATACTTTTTCTAAATATACGTCATACTGCGCTTTGCTTTTAAGAATAGTGGGATCTTTGATTTTAGCTGTTTGATAAATCTGTAATAAATTATCAGCATGAACAGAGTAACTGATACTCGTTAATGCAATTAATGATGCGAGAGAGATTCGTTTTATCGTCATGACCAAGAGTCCTGTTGAGTAATATCAAATAGTTTAAATAATAGGCTAGCATACAATTGCTTAAGTGTATTATAAACTATAAAAGTTATGTATGAATTTTGGAAGGGTAGCAGAAAATGAACGAACATTCAGTTTCAAGTGAAACAAAACAGCCAAGCTATAACCACAGTGATGTGAAAATATTAAAAAAAGAGCCTTTATACAAAGGTTTTTTTAAGTGTAATAAGTACACATTACAACATAAACTATTTGCTGGTGGTTGGAGTGCAGAGATTCAGCGCGAGTTTTTCGAACGCGGTCATGCCGCCGCATTATTACCCTATGATGTCAAAAACGACAGGGTTGTTTTGCTTGAGCAGTTTCGTTTGGGGGCGATGGAAACGAAACAATCCCCATGGTTATTTGAGTTGGTGGCGGGCATTATTGAAGAAGGGGAAATGCCAGAGGAGGTGGTAAAACGCGAAGCACTTGAGGAGGCTGGATTAACCGTTAATTCGTGCCAATTCATTACCAACTACCTGGTCAGCCCTGGAGGCACAACGGAACAAATAGATCTGTTTATCGCTAATGTTGACAGTAGTCTGGCAAGTGGAATTCATGGTTTAGCGGATGAAGGTGAAGATATTCGTGTTCATGTTTTGCCCAGAGAAACGGCTTATCAGTGGGTAATTGATGGAAAAATTAATAATGCGGCCACCATTATTGCGCTGCAATGGCTTGAACTAAATAAAGAAAAGGGTCTGCATTTGTAATCTTTGTTTCTTTATCGAGCAGATCTGAAAAGTAAATGAGGCATCGCTAACATTTTTGGCTTTTAATTGGTAATCGGTAACTAGCAAATGATAAAATTGTGGACTTATGTAAGTTACAAATCAATTGCCTGATTTATAATCAGTAATAACCTGCTAACAAAATATTTAAACCAATATATGAGCGCTATGAAGACACAAGTCGCACAATTAAAAGCAAATGCACAAGGTGATTTACCGCTTTTGCAGATCACAGATATGCATCTTTTTTCAGATAGGGAAAAAGATCTGCTCGGTATTAAAACGGTACAAAGCTACGAGGCTGTGATTGAGCATGCGTCAAGATACTCATCTGAATGTCTTGCAGTTTTATCAACGGGTGATCTTTCTCAAGATCATTCTGAACAATCATATATCGATTTTACAACACATATAAAAACCTTAGAGATGCCTTGTTACTGGTTGCCCGGAAATCATGATATACAAGCGGTTATGTTACCTAGCTTATTGCAGCAAGGTTTAGCGCAAACGAGACAAATTATCAGTGATCATTGGCAAATTATAATGCTGGACTCGCAAGTAGAAGGCGTTGTCTATGGCGGACTAAGTGAGCAACAATTATGTTTTTTACAGCAGGCACTAGATGAGTACCCTGATAAACATACTTTAATCTGTATCCATCATCATGTTTTACCTGTGGGATCTGCATGGCTTGATCAGCATATCTTAAAAAACAGCCAACCGTTTTTAGATTTAATAGAGTCCTTTGATAATGTACGAGCAGTGTTATCCGGACATGTTCATCAAGCTGGCGATATTTTACACAATGGCATCTGTTTTATGACGACACCATCAACTTGTGTGCAGTTCAAACCAAACTCTGATGATTTTGCGCTTGATTCACAAGCACCGGGTTACCGCTATTTATCACTTAATAAAGAGGGTGATATCAGTACTCGTATTGAGCGGTTAGAGCAGGGCGCATTTACCGTTGATGCGGATGCAAAAGGTTATTGATAGCAAATTCGGCAATTATTTAATCTGTTATACAGAAATTGTCGATAGCTTGTTACTTGATTTTATTCATAACATCCAGCCTAACAACACTGCGTGGCCAGCTAAGCTGTGAAAAATCGTTGCATACGATTTTGTATAATTAGAGTAATTAGTTATTACCAGCAATACTTTGCTCTGCGCAATTTCTAGATAGATACCTAATTATAGGAATTGCTATAATGGCAAAAATTTTATTAGCTCTGCACGGTTTTCATAGTTCGCCTGAATCATTAAAAGCCCAACAAATGTCGGCTTATCTGGCTAGCTATTTTCCCGAAATCACCTTTGTCTGCCCACAACTTCCCTGTTTTCCTGAGCAGATGTGGGAACTGGTTGAATCTGTTTTGGAAAAACACAAAAAGGATCAAATAGCAGTGATGGGGAGTTCACTAGGTGGTTATTTGGCAACTAAAATAGCAGAGAAATACCAAGTTAAGGTGTTATTGATTAACCCTGCCGTTTCCCCCTACCTTTTACTTTCACATGCAGGGCAACAAAAGCATCCCTATACGTCAGAAACCTATCAGATAGGTACAAATTACCTGGCACAATTAAAAGCACTGGAAGTTCCATATATAGGCACGCCAGAGCAATGTTGGGTGTTATTACAAAAAGATGATGAAATATTAGATTATCGTGAAGCGCTGCAAAAATATAAACAGTGTAAAATAACCTGTGAACAGGGAGGGGATCATAGTTTTATTGGCTTTGATCGTTATCTGCCTGATATTATTGAATTTTTATTTTAAAGTCGTCATTGCTTTAAATAATTTAGTTTCCCGAGATAGCAGCAAGCATCAGCGACCAATATAATTGGGATTTAAAGAATAGTTAACTCCTGCTAACTATCAGTGGGAAGTAATTCTGCAAATTGTTATTATTAGCTTTAAACATTCACTCTCTTACGCTGTGCGTGAGATTGATACAATCACTTGATTTTTAAAATAGGCGCAAGCATGAGCGAACAGTATAATTCAGATTCCATTGAAGTTCTAAACGGGCTTGATCCTGTTCGTCATCGTCCAGGGATGTACACCGAAACCTCACGCCCTAATCATCTTGCTCAAGAAGTTATCGATAATAGTGTCGATGAGGCGCTAGCGGGTCATGCAACTGTTATTCAAGTTATTTTATATGAAGATCAATCAATTGAAGTGATTGATGATGGCCGAGGCATGCCGATTGATATTCACCCTGAAGAGGGGATTTCAGGTGTGGAGCTGATTTTTTGTAAATTACATGCTGGTGGTAAATTCTCAGGTAAAAATTATGAAATATCAGGCGGTTTGCACGGTGTCGGTATCTCAGTGGTTAATGCTCTGTCTAAAAGAGTTGATGTAAGTATTCGCCGTGATGCACAAGTTTATGAAATTGCCTTTGAAAATGGAAATAAAGTCGAAGAGCTACATGTTACAGGCAGTTGCGGTAAACGTAATACAGGTACAAGTGTACGTTTTTATCCGGATCCCTCTTATTTTGACAGCGCCCGTTTTTCGGTTTCACGCCTTTTACATCTGTTAAAAGCCAAAGCGGTTTTATGCCCGGGTTTAAGTGTTAAATTTAAAGATAAAGTTAATAAAAATGATTATCAGTGGTGTTATCAAGATGGTTTAAATGATTACCTGCTTGAGGCCGTTTCTGAAAATGAACTATTACCCTCAACGCCATTTG
>JABXKR010000210.1 GCA_013619145.1 Psychromonas sp.
CCTCAATAACTGCACACAATCCGTTACTGAAGTAAAAGATGGTGTTGTTTCTATCGATTCGGTAGTGGATACAATTCATGGTATTTCCGAACAAACTAATCTGCTTGCACTTAATGCCGCCATTGAAGCGGCCCGAGCTGGTGAACATGGTCGCGGTTTTGCGGTTGTTGCCGATGAAGTACGTCAGCTTGCTTCCCGTACACAAAATGCAACCAAAGAGATCACTGAGACTATTACAAAACTTAATATGCAGGCGTTGTCTGCAGTATCTCTTGTTGATGAAAGTGCCGCTACAGCCGAAATCGGTATGAATGCCGCGAAATCGGCAGGTGATGAGTTTGTTGCGATTACCGAAAATGTAGCATCACTCAATGATCGCAATCTGCAAATTGCCACGGCCGCAGAGCAACAACGTAATGTCGCATTGACCATGAGCCAAAATATCAACCGTCTTAATAGTGAATTGGCAGAAACCAGCCAGGATCTGAGTGAATTAGCTTCTGCCAGCAGCAGTCTGAAAGAGCAAACAGATCTGTTAGATGAGCAGTTATCATTATTTAATTTTGAACACGGAACACAAGTACAACAAAAGGAACAAGACGACAATCAAGTATTTACGCTAAACCCACCAATCGCAAATGACCTCAGTTAAGGGCATTTTTACATTCTAAATATTCTAATCTAATTTATAGAGGGCTAGTGCCCTCTATACAATGAAACGTTTACAGCCCTGCAGCGCTTGAATCGGTATCGCGGCCCAATCAGATATCACCTAAAATCATATGGTTAGAAGATAAAAGCTTTAGACATTGAAAGCGTTGCGTGCTCAATTGGTGTTAAATGGAGTTTATGAAAATAAACAGGCGAATTGAACGCCAGTTCAGGTTTATGAGCGGGTAAGCTCTGCGCCCCTGGTTCTTCAGCCTCGACTCTTGCATTGCACGGTTAAAACCGCACGAAAAAAATAGTACATATTATTGCTTTTAATACCCCTCCTGTTCGAATGCTTCGCCCCTCAATTAAAGGAATTGATAACACTATTTTAGCCCGCAAAGCACAGCGATATGGATAGCAGTTCTAAAAAATTTGCTGTGATCAAGCTATCGTTTCCCTCTCAATTATCTTGCAGTGCTATTTTGTTAGCTTAACATTCGCACAATGAAAGCGCTTACTTTTGATAGGTTGCCTATTGTACAGTTCAATCATTCACTCTAAACCAGTCTCTGGATAGTGTGATAATTACCACAACATCAAGAGGTTAGAATGGAATCAACACTCAACAAATCGCACCATTTTATTGATCAAGATATTAAACCGCGCCGCACAAAATTAGCAGGGAGCTTAGCGGGTCTAGTTATGCTCAGTTTCAGCGCACCGACTCTGGCAGGCTGGGAAGTGCAATGGATTGACAAATTTGAAGGCACCGGCGTTAACTGGGATAACTGGACAGCGCAAACTAATGCCAATTATAACGCCGAGCTGCAGTGTTATACCGATGATGATAGCTCAGCTAATAAAAATTATGATGTCTCTAACGGCACCCTAAAAATCATTGCCCGTAAACAAAACATTGCCTGCCCCGGTTTAGGCGGACAGCAAAAAACTTGGACCTCAGGTCGTTTAAACGGCAAGGATAAAAGTGAATTTCTGTATGGCCGCATCGAATCGAGAATCCGTTTTGATAAGTTGGAAGGCGGCACTTGGCCTGCATTTTGGATGTTAGAAAATCGTATCGGCCAACAGCCGATTAAAGGGGATGGCGATTACATTGGTTGGCCTAATGCGGGTGCCGGTGAAATTGATGTCTGGGAGTGGTTCTCTAACGAACCGGACTCTTATATCACCAACTTTTTTAACAGCGAAAGTTGTGCCGGGGAAATTCGCTATAGCTACCCGAATGGTGGTGCAGATGTGCAAAATTGGCATAACTATGCGATGGAGTGGAGCAAAGACCTGATCTCTTTTTACATTGATGACACCTTAGTTGTCTCACAAGACATGACGAGCTGCAGTCAATATGAAGAGCCGATGTTTGTACTGCTCAATGTCGCTATGGGTGGCATGCTGGGAGGATACATCAATCCAAGCCTCACACAAGCAACCATGGAAGTCGACTATGTTGCCCACTGTACGGCTTCCAGTGGTAATAATGCAAGCTACTGTAATGAGAGCACGCCTAGCGTTGCTGGAGAACCAACACCAACACCAGAGCCAACACCAGGGCAAACGCCTTTACTGACAATATTCGCAGAGCAAGTCGATGCGGATTGGACGGTCTATGACAGTAGCACGGCGACAACGCCAGCGGTTATCACTGACGCGAGTGCTTATGGCGCTGTTACAGAGTTTATTGGGGAAACCTCTGATATGGCGCTTGGCTATGCAACCAGTACACCACTTGATATGAGTGCTTACGTAACTTCAGGTACACTTGAATTTGATATTAAAGTAACCGGTCTGCCTAATAACAGCAGTGCATCCTGGCTATTAAAAGTTGAAGCTAACGGCGGTATATACGATGGCGATGAGACACAAGGCTCACAAGTCGAAATGCCTATCTCGCCTGTACTGAATGAGTGGGTACATGTAAGCCATAGCTTAAAGGATCTGGGAAATGCGGGTCTATTATTGACGGGTATTGATAAGGTGATGGTATTCCCTGAGTGGACTCAAGCTTTAGGTGCTGAATATCTTATTGATAATGTTGTGTTCTTAGAAAATGCACCAACGTCAGAACCAACGCCTACGCCAGAACCAATCGTTCCTGAAGAGCCTTCAGAGCCAGAACCAGAACCAACCGATCCTGAAGAGCCGACTGAGCCAGAACAACCGTCAACACCAGAACCGACGCCTGCGGCTTCTAACAGCAGTGGCGGTAGTTTAAGTCAAACGCTATTATTATGCTTAGGTTTGATATGTGTGTTTAGACGTCAAAGAAAAGGCTCGTTAGTTTAAGCCTGTTTATGATATCGACTTAAAAAAACAGTAAAAAGACTGAAATAACTGCTTATTTCTAATCCTATTATTTGGAAAAGGATAAGCAGTTATGAATCAGAGAAATACAGCAAAAAGCCAGGACAGCAAAAAGACAGCACCCAAATATTTTAACATAACTAAATGATTTACAAGGTTACAACTTATGGAAGTTCTATCTTTCGTAAACTGGAGTGACAGGCTTTGCGTTTTGCAACACAAGCAAAACGCAAGCCGACCCCATATCCTATGCGAAATGCCCCCGACATGCCGGGGGCATGATTTACTCTGCTTATTGAGCGTCTAAGGCGCCACGCATTACATTGTAAATGGCAGTATTTTCTACCGTACGTCCCACAAAGGCATGCGAGTTAAGACCCCAAGAAGCAATCGGAACATCTACATTGGTATGGCTTCCCCATAACCAGCTCACTTCTGGTACTTCACCTACACCGTTGGTTTTTTCAAGTTGTAAGCCACCAGTTTCATGGTCGGCGGTAGCAATGACCATTGAATCACTGCGCAACTCAGCCCAGTTAGCCACTTCTTTAACAGTTTTATCAAATGCGATGGTTTCATGAATCATCCGTTCTTCATCATTATTATGGGAAGCAAAGTCGATTTGCGAACCTTCTACCATCAACACAAAGCCGTTAGGATTTTTCGACAAGATCTCTATCGCGGCAGCTGTCATTTCATTAAGCTGTGGGATATCTTGCATTTCATAACTATTCTGGTCGCTTAGCGGTAACACATAAGGAATTTCATCTTCACCAAAAATACCGGCAAAGAAAATTTCAGCATTTTCATCGGTTTCAGGTAGAGTTGCTAACGCTGAGATTAAGTCCGTTTTGGTCTTAATCAAAGTATAACCAGCTTTAGTCGCTTCCTCGCTAATCACGTCTACACCATCCACTTGCTTGCTACCACATAACGTTACGTTAGGTTTTACCTTGCCGTACATGCTTTTAGACAGTGTGACAAAGTCATTTCGGTTTGGCCCATGTGCAGCAAAAGCCGCTGGCGTGGCGTGCACACAGTGTGACGTTGCTACAACACCTACCGATTTACCTAAGCTTTGCGCGTATTCCAAAATAGTTTGTAAATCAGAGGCATCACCCGGACGTGCCTGAGCAATCGTCCCTGAAATAACCTTGCGCCCAGTCGCCATTGCCGTAGCAGCAGAAGCTGAATCGGTGTAGTAGTTAACACCTAAGTCAGGTAGATTTTCGTAACCCAAGGTATCGGCGTTAGCGGTTTTAATATCACCACGGTGTTTGCCTGACTCAAGGAATAACGCTTCCCCTTTATAAGCTCTGGTTACGTCAAGTTGCGCATAACCCATGCCGTCGCCAATCATCATTACAATGTTTTTCGCTTTTTCCAGCTCAATGACATCGACATCATGGCTAGCGCTGGATTCTGAAGTGAGACCTTGATTGGTAGTAAGGGTAACGTGTAACGACCCAAGGCATCTGCACTGGCTATTTGGCGCTTAGTAACAGGTGTTTGAGTATTATCATCGCTAAGCGTTACGTTAGCATCACTGGTGGTAGCCCAGCTATAAGAACTAACAAAACTACTTCCGTCGGCTGTTAAGTTAGCTGCCACATTTGCGCCGGTAATGGTGTCGTGACCGACAACCGCTTTTACTTTTGCAATAGATAGTGGAACCGCTAATTGGCCGTCACCCAGTGCCGACAAATAGAATACATAAGTACCCGCTTCGAGCTGAGCAGACATTTTACCACCCGGATAAGTCGTATGCGATGACTCGCCTTCGGTTAAACTGATTGGTTGATTATCTAAAGAGCCATAAACGAGCGGCTCAGTGATGCCTTGATGTACGTTAAAACTAACGGTACCCGCTTCTGCAAAGGTCACTTGAACTTGGTAATTACCTGCGCCAGCGTAAGAAAAAACACTACTCTCCGAAGCAGTCCAATCGTTAAACGTGCCAACCAAATACATTGGTTGAGTCAGGTTATCAGCATCGGTCTCTGTGATATTTTGGATCAGCAAGGTTGGGTTATTAATACCCTCTGAAGAATCCAAGGTAAAGCGATACACTTGGTCTTCATCATTGGCTACAGTGATATCCATATTTTGGTTAGTAAAATCATCGTATTTACGTTGCATTTCCATCGGTATATCAAATACCACTTCGGCATCAGCATCTTCGCCAATTGCCAAATCGCGTTCAGCGCTCCAATTTGGATCTGAGATCTTAAATGAGTAATCGCCTGGCTGCATACTAAACAAGGCAATATATTCTCCTTCGCCTTGATAATGTAATTGCGCTTCTGGACGAGATGACCAACTGTTCATTGAACCTTTAATGTACAAACGACAATCTTTAGCGGCATTTTCGGCTAACTCTTCATCAGTACATTTGAATGGACCTAGATCGATGGTATCCGCAATTGGCGGAGTAACATAAACATACTCAGTATCCTCAGAACAGCCAATAACTGCCGAAGCAAGAAGCACACTCGATAACACTTTAATAACATTTCCAATTTGCATTTTATTTCCTTAATACATTGATTTGCTTAATAAGCTTTGATTCAAATAATAAGTACATAACTTGAATAGGTAAAAAAACGTCAGCTGAATATATGCTAATCAGTTTTTCTCTGGCAGGAGAAGCAACGATGAAAACATACAAATAATTGACCTGTTAACAACAATAACAGATATATGCCTTGAATAAATCCGTGATGAGCCCAAATAAAACAGCAAAGTAAATTAATGCGAACCAACAAGCAAGGTGTTGATTTTTCATGATTTTATATTACGTATATGACAAAACCGTGAAGCTCAGATGATAAATTGTATTATCTGATAATTATTTTCATCCCAACTCTTTAAGGAAAAAACATAGGCACGATGACTTTTTGTTTACACCGAAGAGTAAGTATATTTAAGGGAACCCGTATTTTGGTTTTATCATTGTCAAAACGGAAGCGATTAAAAATGTAAAGGCCAAGCTCTCTCGCCAAGTTTAGATTTAGAAGAGGAAGGAGGCACTAAGGCGCAGTTTATTCACGACCCAAAAGGCAGAAACAGTTAGTTGACGGCATCTGCAGCTTAGGTTTTCAACCCTATTAAATGATGACCTACATTCACCTATTATTACCTCATTTCACTCACCAAAACATGCAGATTAACAATTCAAACACTTTTATGAACAATAGTTTTGCTCTCTATCCTGGGGAAGTATCTACCGACTATTTTTTAGAATTGGCAATGTTAATGATCTTTGCTTGATAGTATTAAGCGCTTAAAATCCTATTGTAATAATTTCAATAGATTAAACGACAGAAAACACTCAATACAGATATGACAAAAGGTAGAGAAAGGTAGGACATATATGGAGGTTCCACATCTGGCAAATAATTGAGTTAACAATGGTTAAAATACTCTGGCTGGTGATGCTGTGAAATAAACAGCTATCAACATATATCTGCGTCCCTTTATAAAGAATAAAAACGGGTCAACCACACGGTTCATTCACCCATTAAATCCAACCATCACCCTGCAGTTTGCTAATTATTTTGCTTGTTTACTGTGTTTTCTTATAACAATTTGCCTTCACTGCTGTTTTAATTATTTAGCGCAAACGGCAAAGCATGTCGCCAGTAAAATGAAATGACTTTCTCAGCTAGATCATCCAAACTTATTTTAAGTTAGCAATTAGCAGCATCAGCCTTACGCAGCTGAACCGCGCTTCGGTGCGTTATTAAGCACGCCCGCGAGTACAGCATTATCTACTGACATGTCGCTTGATGCAGTAGCCCAAACTCTACGACGTATATTTGACGGGCTAGCAAGAAGAGCCGTAGCTTGCTCGCGTGAAATAGGCTTGCTGAATAAATATCCCTGAATTGAATCGCATCTCAAATCCTGCAGCACCTGCAGCTGGCGGTCAACCTCCACTCCCTCTGCAATTACATGTAAGCCGAGACTATGCACCATCGCAATGATCGCGCTAACAATAGCAGTATCATGGGCATGATCGGGGAAGTCGTGTAGAAAAGACTTGTCAATTTTTACAACATCAATAGGAAAATGCTTCAGATAACTAAGAGAGGAGTAGCCAGTACCGAAATCATCCAGTGAAATACGCATCCCCGCACGGCTAAGAGCATTAATAGTTGATTCTGCGGTTTCGAAATTCTGGATTAGTGCGGATTCGGTAATCTCTATGGTCAGAGAGGTCGGTAGAATCCCCACTTGCTCAACAGTGGACAAGACTCTTTCAGCAAGTTCTGGCTTGCGCAGTTGAACAGCAGAGAAATTGACAGCCATGGTCAAGTGATCATGCCCGGCAATCTGCCAGGCTTTTAATTGCCGGCAAGCATTTTCTAATACCCAACTGCCAATATTTTCGATCAGTCCCGCATTCTCCGCTATTGAAATGAAATCCTCTGGCGACACTAAGCCCAGTTCCGGGTGGCGCCAGCGCAAAAGTGCTTCAAAACTGGCGATACGACCTGTTTTCATTGAGACCACAGGCTGATATTCAATAAACAGTTCATTACGTTCAAGTGCCCGGTGTAATTCTCCTTCCATACGTAATTGTGTTTTAGAGCGCAGGTTCATCTCTTTACTATAATAAAGGCAGACATCCCTACCGAGGGTCGCTTTAGCTTCACGTAAGGCCAGGCTGGCATTCGTGAGTAATATATCGGGATCTTTGCCATCGTCTGGGTACATACTGGCACCGACACGGGCATCTAGAAAAACTTCCGTTCCTTCGAGTTGTACGGGTTCATTCAGCGAAGCAAATAAGCGTTGAATAATCCAGGTAGCAGATTCCTCATTTTGCATATCCGTTAATAACACAGCAAACTCACCACTATTGACGTGTGATACACTAACACCAATATTTTCTGCGCCATCAATCGCGACAGTATCAGTAGAACGCAGTGTTGTTTTTAAACGTGCTGCCAGTAGCTTGACAAGCTTTTCCGCAGCAACTTCGCCCTGTGTATTCCTGATGACCTGCAGGGTATCAATGTCAATAAATAACACGGCGATTCGGCTGTTTAAACGACTACTACGCTCAATCCCTTGTGTAATTCGGTCAATCAGAACGATTTGATTCGGAAAGTCGCTGGATTTATTTGTAGCAGTAACCCCTTGAGCACTTTGTGTGCAGATTAAGGCTTCAAGTTCTGCTATACGATGATGCAGCTGCTGCTCTGTGGTGATCTCTGTTGTATCGCTATCTGATAATAACTCGGGTTCGCTGATAATTGGCGGAGTTTCCTGGACGGTATCCTGAACCTTATGCTTAGCTGTATTACCGGAATGCTCAACAACTGACCAGCGAGTAACCTGATTGCGTCCCGATTCTTTAGCGTGATAGAGGGCCTTGTCTGCAAGGTCGATAATGAATTCCGGTGTTGTTTTCCCACCGGCGACACAGGATACACCGAAACTTGCGGTGAAGGGAATCGCGCCAGTCGATTCATCGCGCTTAACTTTATCTACAACTAAGCGCATACGCTCCGCAATATACGCAGCCTGCTGCTCGTTCACGCCTGGAAGCACGATACAGAACTCTTCCCCACCGTAGCGACCAACCAGATCGTTGCTGCGTGCAGTTTCAGTCAGAATCTTAGCAAGCAACTTAATCACTGTATCGCCCGCCGCATGACCGAAACGGTCATTAACCAACTTAAAGTGATCAATATCGAGCATAATACAACTTAGAATTTCGTCTTCATAGTAAGCTTCACTCAATAGGGTTGCGAAGCCTTCAAATAGTGAGCGGCGATTGAGCAATCCGGTCAGAGGATCTCGTGTTGCCAGCACCTGCAATTCCCGATTCTGGCGTGTAATTTCCCGCTGACTATGTTTGATCCGACTCAGAGCTTGTTCCAGATCCGTATTTTTATTGTCTAATTCAGTAACATCATCAAAAGTGACAACAATACCACGAATCTTTCCATCGGGAGCCTGTATCGGCATAAGATTTACTGCAAAGCGGAGCTGCTCATTCAGTGTAGTGCACAGTGTTAACAGAGTCGGTTTCGCCTCAATATCATCTAATGCCAACTGCCAAGGTAGGATACACGGCTCTGCATTGCCCTCTGTGTTTGCTGACTTCCAATCGAGTACAGATAAATTTTTACCGATAAGAGTTTGTGCTGGCTGCCCCAATTTATGCTCAAATGCAGCATTTACAAAAACGATGCGGCCACTACTATCTAGTATGACTAACCCTTCGGCTAATACATTGAGCGCCGCACGTACACGATCCGGCACAACTGCACTAGGATCTAGTTCATTCAGAGCGCGTTTTAAAAACAGCCAATAAACAACAAAACCTGAAATTGATATAAAAACAATTACGCTAATAAGAGAGCCGCCACGAAAAAAAATGAAAGAATTTCCGCCCAGTGGCTTAAAGCTGACTTCAACAGCCCCCCAGCGCCCGGAATTATCATGAATGGGCACCTGTATATGTGTTGATGTTGATGAGTCCTTATCAAGCGGTTGCCAATGGCGAATATGATCACCGGCAATGGAAATTAGGCGGTTATCGACGGTACGCAAGCCGACAGAAAGGGTACTTTCATATTTTCACCTTGTCGTCAGATAGTTACTCTGCATTTATTGGTCAAATAGATGATCAACTTTTGCCTCTTCCTCTTTGTCAGTATTATCAATACTATACTTTCCATCGGCTGTCGACTGCGTAGTTCTTGATTTTTCATCTGCCGCTAATATAGGCATTACATCAAGAGAACGCCAAGCCGGCATGGCAGTCAGAAAACTTGCAAACAGTGAGCCGCCACGTAAAGCCCAGCTAACAAAACCAGCTGTTATTGTCATACTAACTCCGGTCACAGCTTCTGCGCTTAGTTCCTGTTTTATCTGTTGTGTTTCTGCAGATTGATCGAGATCCTGTCGCATTTTGTTCAGATCATCTAAAAACTCAGGACTATGCCGGACTATTTCAGATAGGCTGGTTTCTGATAGTTCAGTAACAGTTAATCCATCATCCTTCCAGAATGAAGTGAGTTCCTGAAGAAATGTTTGAGTCATCTCTACCGTAGGTTTAGGGGCATCAATACTTTTAATTGCACTGGGACGTTCAGATAACACACTTAGAAAGATGTCATCGGCTACAAGAGCTTCAGGAAAAGGAGAATTATAATTCTGACTAGGGGCTGCAATACCTTCAATTGTAGAATTATCCGTTTCCTCTGAATCTGTAGGGGCCTCGATCAGATCAGCTTCAGCATCCATCGTTTTTTCAAGTTGCTTTAAGGATGGATCTAACGTATCGGATAGTTCAGAATCTACTACAGAAAGATTGTCGGGACTAAGCGGATCTAATTTATCCGCCGGCCCGTGAATAGTCACAGTAACCATCTGCACTGTGCCATACGTTTGCGTATCAATGACTGCTGCATCATTACCAAAGAACTTCAACTACTACGCTGGAGGCCATGT
>JABXKR010000298.1 GCA_013619145.1 Psychromonas sp.
GCAGCGTCAGATGTGTATAAGAGACAGGATACCGATTAATGTGCCTGTACTGATTGCCATTCTTTTTCAGCAGCTACATATCTTTTATCAAGATATGCAGCTAAGTCCTCAATCCTGACCATAGTGGGGCTACGTTCAGAATCACGAAGTTTTAAAGTGGGGAAAGGCAAGTCACACGCTTTCGCTTTTTGCTCTGCAGTGACAGGGGTTATGCCCAAAAACTCTTTGCTGATATCTTTTAATGCAACATAAGGGCTTTCGAAGCGGGCTAGCAAAGCAAAATTCGTATTCATAAATCACCTGTGTAATGACTGGATGTTAATTTAATGCGATTGAAGATAATTCAGACTGCCTTCAGTCGCGTCCATTCAATTAAAGACGACACAAGCAACTGAATCAATGAGAACTAATGCAAGATTCCTGTTAATGCTGTGCGGGATGTGTTTTAAGGAATATTGATGTGATCTATATTTATGAAAAACGCGACATTATTTTTTACTGTGATTTGGAATGCATTTTTAGAAAAATTAACGTGAACCAGTTCCATAAAAATAACACCAGATTAAAAATAAAGCACATTTCAAGAAATATTGATACGACCTATATCAATGAAAGAGTGGTTTAAAAGTAACAAACTAATTGCGATTAATGAAATACCAAACGAAATAGGCTGCATTTTCGCAAAAGAAAGAAGGGAAAATTGGAGAAGGAGAAAAGCTGATACAGGAAGCCGCTCACTTGAGTATCATATTTGCAGCTTTGATTATTCCGTCCAAAATCAACTCAATACTTACTATTTTCAGTTTGTATCACGTTTAGATAGGCGTCGTTGAACCTTAAAAGTAAAAAACATTCCAAGAGTTCAGAGTACAAGCTTAGTTCTAATAGTGACCAGCATAAACATCCCCAACTTTTTGATAACTTTGTCACATTGGATTTTTACGATGTAGATGTAAGCGTCGGCCATGGCGCACTGGTTATCCAGGAGGATAAAGAAAACGAGGTCTGTATTAGCTGTAAATTTATCGATAACTAAAATGGCGTTAGTGCAAAAAATCTATTCCTGATGCCCGTTCGTGGTAACAGCATGTATCCCCCCCGAAAAAACAAGCCATTATCATGGTCAACAGAGTTACAGATTTTTCCGGTGACGGGGTTTACATGTTTAGATTCGATAGCCAGCTCATGGTGAAACGCCTGCAGCTTACTAAAACCGGATTAAACGTCGTCAGCGACAACAGCACCTATAAAGAATGGGAACTCACCCGCAACGAACTAGCCACCGAAGATTTCGAAATCATCGGTGAAGTAGTTTGGTCCGGGCAGAGGATGTAAGTCTCACTCGTGATACTACAGATACAAAAAAGCCCGCTTAGTTAGCGGGCTTTTTGTTACCTTGTCAAATATCTAGCCGTTCAAAATAAAGTTCACCTAATGTTTAGATAGATATTTTCTCATAACCCAACCTATTGATTATTAGTAAGGTAAGCAACAGTTACGAGGGTCAGGTCTTTAATCTTGACCCTCTGTCTTTTATCTACTTTTCTGAAAACTCAAAATTAAAGACCATACCCCATTGTTTCTAATGGCTGACCTTATTTACTTAAATCAACATACTTACCAACACATTGTTTAAATGAAGGTAAGTTGTCATACATTGATGGGGAGTCTTTAGGAAGTTTGTCCAAAAACGAAGTTTTGCGGAGGTTATTGACAACATCCGCTCTACTAATAAACTTGTTATTTGGTTCGAAATTTATATTTTTCATTGAGTTAAAAACTCTACAATATCATTATGGCTAATTTTAGTTTTACAGAACTCTCGTACACGCCTTGGCGTCGATGAAGCTTTGTGCTTGTATGCAATAGACGTAAGCTGCTGACATACTGAAATAAACTTCCGAGTACCATCAACTTCTTGCTCCCAAATACGCTTATCATCTTCGAGCGTATACTGCCAGTCTAGTATAGAGCCATCAATATCAGCAAGTGCGTTTACAACTTCAATCGGTGAACCATACCTTTGACCAGGATCTGGCTTTAAACATTTATTGATTACCGTTTGCAATTTTTTAGGGATATGAAGTGGATAAGCCTTCCGATCTGGAAACTTACCATTACGAACATCACCACCAAACCCCTCCCAAGTTGTATATCTTGAAAGCTGTTCGTTAAAAGCAACGTCTCCTATACACATTCGATACATAGTAAGCCCAACTTGATAAATATCAAATCGATTATCATAGGTATGTGATGAATTACCAAAAACTTCGGGTGGGTATTGCTTTTGATAGAGTCTAGACTGCTGAGCGAGTCCATGTAGGTTAATTGGTTTCGCTTGCCCGAAATCAGACAGCAAAGCTTCATTTCGATCAGATAACAAAACATTATCAGGCTTAATGTCGAAATGGATTAATTTTTTTGAGTGAATGTTTTGCAGTCCACTTAGGAATTGACTTGAATATCTAATTATTTCTCTTACTGTTAGAAACCTTGTTGCCATTAACGACTTTAAAGAACCATTTTTATAATAAGGTGTCGCAATATAGACATTATTATCATCTTCACAGACATAACTAACTTGGACAACGTTAGGGTGTGAACTCTTATATAAAATTTGTGCTTCTTCGAAATAGTCAGGAGAAAAGTCTCCTGATTTTTTTTCAACTTCTTTAATAACCAATTCTGCATCCATATTTCTGTCATGGATACGATAAACCTTAGAGTTCTTCCCTTCTTGTCCTATTTCAGAAATTTTGCGAAATGAAACCTCTGCCAACTGATAAGCATACATTATGATAAAGCCCCTAATGCTACAAATACCGACTCTCGAGAAACTGATGTTTTACATACTTCCCAATTCAAAACTAGGTCATAATTTTGTTTGCCTTTCAGGTAGTCATCAAAATCAGTGGTAGAGATATTTAAACGCGAAGATATTGATCGCTTACGCCCCACAAAATAATTTTTAACAGAGCTGCTTGAAAATGCTTCTTGTATTACTCCCTCAATATGCAACCTACAAACATCCATATTTTGTGAATTACTCTCCGCTACTCGTATTCCGGCAAGAGATACATTATATTCTCGTATAATATCCAACACACTATTTCTCATATATTTCAGTTT
>JABXKR010000299.1 GCA_013619145.1 Psychromonas sp.
AAAGGCAGGACATCCATACCTTATATTCTTTTAGATCATTACATTAAACATATTATGCAAACCAACTAAACATTGCTATTACACGCTATTACACTTTCACGGATAAAGAACAAACGCCCCCTCATTTGTCCATGATGAACGCTCAAATTTAAACATCATGCCTGAACAACAAGGGGCGGATTGTTTGGTTGAGGTATAGGTTATGAGCCTATTGAGTAAACTGCAGATACAAAAAAGCCCGCAATCAAAGCGGGCCATTTGTTGTTTACGGTATGCAGCTATGATTACGCTGTCTGACTTCCGTTATGGAGAGTTTTGCAAGTTAACTCTGGAACTTTCTTTTCTAGCTCAGAAAGTGCATCCCAAGACATTCCAAAGCGCTCACATGGTTTTTTACCATTTGCATGAAGACTAGCAACAAATGCTTTTATCTTCTCTGGGCTTGTTTCAATTTGTCTCATGGTATTCCCTTGGTTTACATCAACATAGATATGTTTACATATACTCATCCATCCATAATGACCAGTATAGTAGACTTTAAAAAAATAGTATTTGAATCACGTTGAATTGACTTAAGCGTCATTAAAACGCATAAATGGCATAAAAACAACCAAAACCGCAGGAAAGAAACCCTAAAAGTGGAATATTTACACTTAAAGTGTGCCATAAATACGGTTTTAAAAGTTGCAGATCTGCAATTATATTAACTTATTACTTCCTCTTTCTCAGGAACAATATGCATCAACATTGCTTCGACACCTTTATCATAATCAGGAATACATGTACAAAAACCACTCTGTTTATAATAAGCTTTAACACCAGGTAGAGGGCCAATAAGTGCAATTTTATCAACCTCCGTTATTCCTTGGATATTTGTGAATAACCCATAGGTGGAAAATGCGTCAATAATGATTGGGAAAAATTTGTAGTTTAGTTCAACACTTGCGTCATTTCGTTTTTCAATGAAATTAATTTCAATAGTTTTTCCATCCGCGGTGATACAACCAATAACATAGCCCAAGCAATAATAACCATTAACTGCATCTCCATAATACGCTACACAGTTTATCGAATGATCTGGATTGCTTACAACAGTCCCCCATGAAGAGGTTTTCATCTTGTAGTCCCAATGTAGCAATTCTTTATCTTTTAGTTCCTGCAAATCAGAAAGAGCTTGCTCACATTGAGTGGCATCTAAGGTTATATTTCCAGGTAAATATTCACTACTTTTCATTGCACTATAAGAACTGTCTCTTATACACATCTGAC
>JABXKR010000026.1 GCA_013619145.1 Psychromonas sp.
GTTTTTGTTTTTGGAAGTGCGGTTTTAACCGCGCAATATCATAGGCGCGACTGAAGTCGCACTTCCACAAATAGACCATAATATTAAGCGGATTGGTATAAGCGTACACAAAAAGCCCGACTGCTATTTATTAGCAGGCGGGCTTTTTTTTGTTTGCGAAAGCTGTGTACTGGCGGCTGGTTTCCAGGTGATTGAGTAGTTTCTATACTCGGTGCTGGCAAATAAATAAGCAGGTTTGCCTATTCGGAAATTTTGACCCGACTGGGATCGACTCCATACTGTCCGGCCAGATATTGCAGGTAGCCAAGATCTTCGCACATGCTTTTGCTCGGTTCATCGGAGATTTTTGCTACCGGCTTGCCATTGGCTGCGACCATTTTGATAACTATATCGAGTGGCACGTTACCGACATCGTTCATCAGATTGGTGCCTATGCCGAAGGAAATTTTCGCCCGTCCCCTGAACTGTTTCCAGATTTCAACCATGCGCGGAAAATTTAACGAATCACTGAATACCAGCGTTTTGCTGAGCGGATCAATCCCCATCTGCTGATACATACGGATTGCCTTTTCACCCCAAATAAACGGGCAGCCGCTGTCGTGGCGCAGGCCATCGTAGAGCTTGCAGAAGTAGGGATCGGAAAAATCGCGGATAAAGGAGTCCATTGAATAACAGTCGGTTAGGGCAATCCCCAAGCGGCCTCGATATTCCTGTACCCATCCTTCCAGCGCGGCTTTCTGGGCATCGGCCAGCCGGGTGACCGCCTGCCAGCTCTGGAACCATTCATGGGCCATAGTACCGATCGGAGCTAAACCTAAAGTTCGTGCAAAATGTACGCTGCTGGTTCCGGAAAAACAGCCGGGCAACTGCTGTTTCAGAGTAAGTAACACCTCTTTCTGCCAGACCTTACTGGCGCGACGTCGGGTGCCAAAATCGATAAAACTAAAGCCGGAGATATCATCCTCAGCTTTCAAAAGAGCGATCTTTGCAGACAGTTTTTCCCGTGCTAGCGCCAGATCAATGCCATCACAGTGTATGAAGGTATGCAGTTCGCTGATAATTGCCAGAGCATAGATCTCCAGCAGGGTGACATGAAGCAAAGGACCGCGAAAGCGCAGGTTAAGATCTTGCCCTTTCGGCTGCAGGTGGACAAAGCGCATATCGAGTTTAAAGATGCGCAGAAACTCGATAAAATCTGGTTTAATAAAGGGGAAGTCGGCCAGGTAGTCGAGTTCCTGATCGCTAAAGGAGAGAGTGCAGACATGCTCAAGCTGGCGGAGGATTTCCGGGATCAGCATCGCCAGATCGAAATCGTTACGGTTGCGGCAGGCGAACTTCCATTCAACATCGACAGTGCGAAACTCCGTCGTATGGTAGTAGGCCTGCAGCATAGTGATCTTGTAGAGATCTGTATCCATCAGGCTGTCGATTAGCCAGCGATCCAGTTTTTCTACGCTCATAGCTGCTCCAGTTTGCCACTGTCTGTGATCAGTTCGGCACCGGCACTACGCATTTTTTCACAGGCGGTTGCAGTGGTTTCGGCGCTTACCCCGCGGCAAGCTGCCAGATTGACAATCACGTGAAATCCGGCCTGACATAGCTGCACTACTGTGGTTTTAACACAATAGTCTGTCGCCAGACCGCCGACGATAACAGCCTTTATCTGCCGTTTATCTAGCCATTCGATAAGCCCTGTGCTTTCGTGTTCGCCAAGATCGTAATAGCAAGAGCCGTAAGGGTGCTTAAGAGGATCTGTCCCTTTTTCAATCAGCAGATCATAGTCTGTCTCGTCCGGCAATCCGGGGATCAGCCGGTTCCCTTCGCTACCGACCACGCAGTGCGCCGGCCATTTCAGATCCAAATCAGGGTAATCTCCGCCAACCGGAGTCATAATTTCATCCGGAGAGTTCGCAATCCAAGGCGCTTTTGCCGGGTGGCACTCCTTACTGAGCAGGCGGTAACAAGCGAAGTGCGCCTGAGCGTTCAACTCCTGGGCAATCTGATCACCTTTTGCAACGGGCAGTTCGTCGGGACACAGAGGGGTAAAACTGCGCTGCGGATCGACGTCAAAACTGGCGGTGCTGAATTTTTCGACTTTGACCATGCAGGCCTCCTATCGTAGCCGTCTCCACATAATTATAGTTGTGCAGACTGTCTACGAGTATAGGACGAATAAATGCGCTTTTTAAAAGAAACAATAGGGTTTTCAATGCCGGCAAGCAGCAACTGCATTACATAGGCTGTATTGCTCAATTATTTACGTCGTCGTTATTGGCTTGAGCTGCATTATCCGCCTGTCCGATATCGCTAATCTGCTTTGCTTCCGGGTTTAGTTGTTTGCCTTGTTTTTCATGCAGAGCAGCGATCAATTTTCGCTCTTGTTCGGCAAAATAGATATCCTCTGCAGCCTTGCCCCTTAGTCGCATTCTTTCAGTAAAGTCAGCCATCTTATATGCCTCAAATACCCGCTTATTTTAATATTAGCTTATGTGGTGCAGAAAGGTCATTAGCAGTCAATGAAGCGAGTTAATTTGCTTAGATAAAAAGTGCGCAAAATTCAGTTGCCCGCAACAAGTATCGCTATACTTATCAGCATGAAGGATAAACAGCATGCCCGCATCACTCGTACGTTATGCTTTCGTTTTTACGAAGAGCTAAATGACTTCTTGCCTGAAGAACTGCGCAATATCATTTTCCCCTGGCAATTCACCGGAACCCCGTCAATTAAAGACTCCATTGAAGCTATAGGTGTGCCGCATACCGAAGTCGACCTAATCTTCGTCAACGGGAAATCGGTTGATTTCGATTACCTTGTATATGGTGGTGAGCATATCTGTGTTTATCCGTTATTTGCATCACTCGACATTAAGCCGATAGTTCACCTTGGGGCTAAACCGTTACGGGAAAGTAAATTTGTTGTGGATGTAAATTTGGGAAAGTTAGCGTCAAAGCTGCGTCTGCTCGGTTTTGATACTTTATATAGAAATGACTTCCCTGATAGCGAAATTGTTGAACTCTCTTTGCGTGAACAACGCATTATTTTGACTCGCGATAAAGGTATTTTAAAATACACGGCGGCAACGCATGGCTATTGGGTTCGCGATGATAATCCCAAAAGGCAATTAAAAGAGGTGCTTCACCGTTTTCAACTGCACAACTGTTTTCGCCCGTTGACACGTTGTTCAGATTGCAATGCGCAACTGCAGCATATTGATAAGGCGCTTATCAAGGAGCGTTTACCTGATGACACATTTCAATATTATAACGATTTTATGCTCTGCAGCGGCTGTAAAAAAATCTATTGGCAAGGTTCCCATTATCAGCGCATTTGTAAATATATTGACGAATTAAAAACAGATTAAGTTTGCAGGGCTTATTTGCCGATCGGCAGTTATATCATTAATCCGCAAAACTAATTGATCTGTTTTTATATTTTCAAGCGCGCTTTTAACCGCGCAATGCAAGAGGCAAGGCTGAAGCCTCACTTCCAAAATAGATCTCAATATTAAGCGGATTGCTATTAATGAGAGCAGGCTGTTCCGAAAAGGTTTTCAACTGCATGTATTAAAAATGATATTTAACGCAGAAATACACGGAAATAGCTGCACTGTATCGATTTGCTTATCTCGAGTTGAGGTTATTTATCAGATGGCGTTAAAAAGCATCTGCTTTCACCGGAAAATGATGAAAACAGATGTTTTACCCCTAAAAATAGCTAATTTATAGAGAGCCGGAGATGACCTGTATAAATAGGGCTAAAATTTAAATTTGCCACTTTTTGCCTGTTCTTTCCCAGAATCTGGGTGCACCAATATTTGTGCCACGAATATTACCGTGTGACATTTTGGCGACCAGATTGCTATATTCCTGATGACTTAGTTTAAGCAAATTTGTATGATCTCCCGACTCAATATAAATCGATTCGGCAGATAATAAACTCTCATCGACTAACATGGTCATGTTATAAGGAGTGCCTATTGCCGGGATCGCTCCTTGAGAACAGTCCGGAAATAAATCCCGCAATTTATGTTCATTGACCAAATGATAATTCTTACCTGTAAGCTCGTTAACATCGGTTAATGAGAGACGACTGTTTGCAGGCAGAGATGCCATCAGATAATCACCATCTTCACTTTGTAATACAACAGCTTTAGCGACGTTTTCTGCAGGTAGGTGAGCCGAGCGAGATGAGTCTAATAATGTTAAGGCCCGGCGATGTTTAATTGTGTCATAGTGGATATCTTTATTCGCAAAATATTCTTTCAGTGTGATTGCAATAGCCATATATACCTCCTAAAAAACACTAAAGAACAAGTTTGAGTATAGCATAAACCCCGTATTGCCAAGGAAATAACAGCTAATGCTATAGCTAAAGTTAAAGGCGATTTAAATGATCACCTTTAACTGCTAATATCTGATTGTTAATTCAAATATTTCGTTTGATCTCATCGAGTTGCTCTTTATTAATTTCTCCTTTTGCATAGCGCTTTTTGGCTATTTCAAGTGCGGACTCTGTTGACGTTTTATCTCCCCGCGAACTTTGAATTAGCCATACAACAACTAATACCATCAGAATCCAAAAAAATATCATAGGTAACCCCATTCCTATTCCAATTTCATGCCAGCCAAACATATTGCCTCCTAAATGCATGATTTACATTATTCACATTATTTACTCAGCGCTTTCTGGTTGCTGTTGCGTAAAATTGTAACGACAAGGTGTTTGATTTGTGAATCGGTGCATTAATCCAGGATTGTTGTACTGTTCAGCCATCGTTTGTCGCCTCAATTGTGAATTGTTGTGCATTGCTGAGCGATTAAAATGCTGCGGCATGTGAATTTGATTATTCATTCCTCCATACATTGCGTTATTCTGATGCCACTGATTGAAATTACCAGCTCGTTGCCCATGCGCGATAGCGACAATCGGTAGTGATAAAGCAATAATCAGTGCAACCATTATAGTGTTAGTTTTCATGGCTTATCCCTCCTCTATTATTTATACCTTAATTAAAGCAAAAAGAGGCGGGGAATGTGTGTCTGGAATCTTTTATTTTCTTTCAAAGTATGTCAGTTTCTTAAGCTGACATACTTTGAAACACTTGAAAATTGAGATTGGTGTATAGTGAAGTTATAGAGCATATTTATGAGTAAAACAGATGCAATCAGCTAATAGAATTTTAGTCGTCGATGATCATGCGGATATTCGTAATTTACTGCAACGTTTTCTGACACAACATGGATATAACGTACACACAGTTGCTGACGGCAAACAGATGGAAACGTTTCTTGCGCACTATGCAAGCGATCTCATCGTGCTTGATTTAATGCTGCCCGGTAAAGATGGCCTGACTTTATGCCGTGAACTGCGTGCCACATCCAATGTGCCCGTGATCATGCTGACCGCGCTGGGTGAGGAATTAGATAAAATTATCGGTTTAGAATTAGGTGCCGATGATTATTTAGCCAAACCATTTAATCCAAGAGAGCTGTTAGCGCGAATCAAGGCGGTTTTACGCAGGCACTATTCCATACCATCCGTTGCTTCCGGTATCTGCGACGGTAATTCGCCAGTAAAGTATACTTTTGCAGCCTGGACATTTGACATTGCCACTCGAGAACTGCTTAGCCCGGATAAATGCTTAGTCTCACTGACATCAACAGAGTTTTCACTTTTACAGGCATTTGTCAGTCACCCGCATGTTGTACTCAGCCGAGAGGAGTTATTAAACTTAGTCAAGGGGCGGGGAGGCGATGTTTATGACCGTTCCATCGATACATTAATCAGCCGTTTACGCAGAAAAATTGAACCTGATCCTAAAAAACCGCGTTTTATTAAAACAATCTGGGGTGGAGGTTATCAATTTAGTTGTGAGGTTGAAAATGGCTAGCTGGTTTAAAAGCAGAAGTTTACTGCTGCAGATTAGTTTAATTATGCTGTTGGGATTCAGCATAGGAACATGGCTGTCCGTGCAGTTAGTGACCGATGAACGCGAGCAAAATATCAATCGAATTTCCAGTTCAGTCACAATAAACCGGGTGATTGCTCTTTTAGAAATACTCGCAAGTGTTCCTGACAAACTGCACAATAATATTGTTAAGGCCAGCCAAGGTTCAGATCTGCAGCTGTCTATTGATTCTTTTCCTATGACTCAAGCCAACGAATCAGTGAAGCTTTCTAACGCGCTGCTTTTAAAGTTTTCCAAAGTGCAAGCTGCAAATATCCGCCTTAAAGCAATTCAAAGTGAAGAAAACAGTGCAAAGATTAACAGTATGCATCCAATGAGGGGGCGGCACTCCGGGAAACGCCAGCAAGCGATGCACAAGCAATATATTGGCTATCTGCCGACGCTTGCCGGCTCTGTACAACTTAGTTCTGGTAATTGGTTGAATTTCACCTCTTCTATTGAAGAAAAATCAACCCAGTGGTCATGGTCGTTGCTTTTATCTTTGTTAAGCATTGCAATATTAACCACGTTTTTAATGCTATGGACAATAAAACACTCACTAACACCTGTGAAAGAGCTTGCCAATGCGGCTAGGCGAATGGGGACTCATCGAGATTTCACTCCACTGCAACTTGATGCGCCAAGTGATATCCAGCCAACCATTCAAGCATTTAATAAAATGCAGTTACAAATTCAGGAATACCTAGAAGACCGCACTAAAATGGTGGCAGCTATTTCTCATGATTTACGTACGCCCATTACAAGCTTGCGACTGCAGTTAGAGTTTATTGAAGAAAGTGAAGATAAAGCGCAAATGCTTAATACACTGCTTAATATGGAAAAGATGATCGGGGCAACGCTTGCGTTTGCGCGGGATCATGCTGAACTTGAAGCGCTGAAAAAAGTTAATCTGGACAGTTTAATTCAGACAATTATTGATGATTATCATGATCGCAATATTAGAAATATAAAATATGATCAGGACAGCGCGATAACTGGCAAGGTTCCTCCGATCAACCTACGACGTATGATAGAAAATCTAGTTAATAACAGTCTTCAATATGCGGATGATAATAAGCCTGTTTGTATTTCCATATTAAGCAGACAGTCTGATAATAAACTGACCATTCAAGTGATCGATAACGGCCCCGGGATTGAGGAGAGCAAGCTGCAGGAAGTGCTAAAGCCATTTGTTCGCTTAGATCGAGCGCGAGATACTAACTTATCCAATGTAGGCTTGGGTTTATCAATTACCCATTCCTTAATCCAGGCATATGGCGGTCAGTTAACTTTGAAAAATATAAGCGGGGGCGGTTTGTGTGCCGAGTTAATGTTTCCATCTGCCGCAGATATGAAACCTTAAAATACACTGCAGCATGATATTAGCTTATCTATAGAACGGCTTACAACTATGCTGGTACAAACACATTTTTGTAGTGGTGCAGTAAACTTGCTCACACTTCTTTAGGAGTATCAGTAATACCAATCCGCAAAACTAATTGATCTGTTTTTGTATTTGGAAGTGCGGTTTTAACCGCGCAATATCACAGGCGCGACTGAAGTCGCACTTCCCCAAATAGATCACAATATTAAGCGGATTGGTATAAAAGCTTTCTAAGCGCTATCTGTATATAGCGGCTTAAAATAATCTAGCCACTACGCATAATGCGGATAAACTGGCTGATACATCTGCTGGTGAATATCCGCGAGAATATCATCAGGCCGCTCACGATTTGTCAGCCCCTGTTGATAAACAACATCAGCGACTGCAGCGGCAATAAGTGTTGAGACTTCGCGTATTTTAGACAGGGCAGGGTAGACCCTTCCTAACTTCAAATCGTCTTCAGTCACCAGATCGGCAAGTGTTTGCGCCGCGATTAAAAACATCTCATCAGTGACCCGTTGCGCCTTACTGGCAACAATTCCCAGACCAACACCGGGAAAAATATAGACATTATTACCTTGCCCGGAAACAAAGGTATGATTTTCTATCTGCACTGGATCGAAGGGGCTTCCGCTGGCAAACACTGCCATACCATTACTGCTGCGATAACATTGCTGTGCAGTGCATTCTGCCTTTGAAGTGGGATTGGATAACGCAAAAATAATCGGCTGTGTATTTATCTCGAGCATTGCTTTTATGACCAGCTCGGAAAAAGCCCCGGCCTGCCCGGACGCTCCAATAATTGCAGTTGGTTTTATCTGCCTAATTGCCTGAAGAAAATCAGTTGTACTACTCGCTTTATGCGCATAAGGCTGTTTTTGCTGCGCTATATTTTCTCGTTCACTGGTAAGTAATCCTTTTGTATCGAAATACCAACAGCACTGTTTTGCTTTTTCTATCGCCATACCTTTGGCGACCATAGCCGCGACCACTGTATTACCGATACCGATAGCTGCCTGACCTGCACCAAAAAATAAAATCCGCTGCTCCTCAAATACGCCGCCGGTAATGCGCAATGCGCTCAGTAAGCCGGCCAAGCCTACGGCACCCGTTCCCTGAATATCATCATCAAACAAACAGCTTTGCTCTCGATAAACTTGCAGCAGCCTGAAGGCGTTTAGATTACCAAAATCTTCCAATTGAATCAGTACGTCAGGAAATTGCTTCTCGGCAGCGGTAATAAACTCTTCAATTAATTGATCATATTTATTACTACGTTCCCGGCGGCGTTCCAAACCGATATAAAGCGGATCATTGAGCAGCGTTTCATTATTTGTACCGACGTCAATCGTAATCGGCAGGCATTGTGTGGGGTGAATTCCCGCACAAGCAGTATACAAAGAGAGTTTTCCAATTGGAATCCCCATTCCATCGGCGCCCTGATCGCCCAGGCCCAAAATTCTTTCTCCATCGGTAACGACAATAACTTGAGCCTGTTTGTGAGGCCAGTTTTTTAAAATTTCTGCTATGCGGCCACGATCATTAAGCGAAATAAACAAGCCTCTGGGGCGCCGGAATATATGTCCGAATTCCTGACAAGCCTTACCGACTGTCGGTGTATAGATCAGCGGCATCAGCTCTTCGATATTGCTCATCAAAACACGATAAAACAGAGATTCATTGCGATCCTGAAGTGCAATTAAAAAAAGATATTTTTCCAGATCTGTAACCTTGCTGCGAATATTGCCGAGCACCCGCAACTCCTGCTCTGCAATGGTATGGATACGGGGAGGAAGCAAACCTCGCAATCCCAGCAGATCACGCTCTGCATCGGTAAACGCAGTTCCTTTATTGCGAACCGGATCATGTAACACCTTAACACCGCGAGATAATTTATCATCAGCTAACTCAGACATAGCAAATCCCTTCCTGTTTTTATCGCCCTGTGCGGCGATAGTATCCGCAAAATTGCGGATGAACGAATACACTTCGTTCAGTAAATGTGTTTTATGAGCCGTTAAATTTTTCCTGTCCCGAAAGCAAACAACACAGCCCGAGTACATAATTGCATCATAGTAGAGAATGCGCATTTTTCTAATCAAATAACAGAAGTTGCGCTGGAGCTCAGCTTTATAGAGATAAAGCGACCTTGTATATCTTTGTGGTGAGTGTTCACCATCCGTCTCGACTGCACTCACTTTCAATATAACTTAACGCTATCTATCCACAGAACAGTCATATTCCACATAAAACATGTGTGTGTGTTTGTTTGTTTGTTTTTTGATTAAAAAACAGCCGGAAAGCTAGTCTTTATACAGCTCTTTGATGGGTTTTTTACCTCTTGGCACAATAGTTTGGATGGGGAGCTTTACAGTCTCCCAGTTTGTTTTGTAGGTGATTGATATTTGATTAAATTGGCTATGGCAAGCTTATGTCAAGTAGTTGTGATAATGATAAAAATGAGATCAGAAACATACAATGAACGTTATTTGTGAGTCATGAAACATTGATATAAATAGTTGCCTAACGTAATCTTTTTAATCGATTCTGGGCCTCATGCTCACATAACTATAAAAAGAATATGACTATGATATCATTAGCTTGCGATGTGATTGCTGAACAATTTGACTCTCCAGCATATCAACTACTCGAAAAAATTGGCGAAGGCGGTTTTGGCCGTGTTTATCGTGCAAAACAGAATAATACCGGGCAAATCGTTGCCATTAAATTTTTATCGGTTAGCCCTGAATTTGATGATGCGAAAAGAGTACGTTATATCGAACGCTTTGAGCGTGAAACCTTATTAGGCAGCCGTCTGCAACACCCTAATATTGTACGTTTATTAGATAAAGGCAGTTGTGAAGATCTGCTTTATGCGGTTTTTGAGTATGTTGACGGTAAGACATTAAAACAAACATTGGCTGAATCGGGGACTTTATCAGCTGTTGAAAGCGCTGAAGTTATGACACAAGTCTTAGATGCATTAGCCCATGCGCACCAGCAGGGTGTTATCCATCGCGATATAAAACCCGCCAATATTATGCTTAGTAAAAGTGGCGCTAAAACGCA
>JABXKR010000030.1 GCA_013619145.1 Psychromonas sp.
AGATCGTCGGCAGCGTCAGATGTGTATAAGAGACAGGCTGCGTTATATCCCGTAATATAACAATATATTCATTGTCATCACTGTAGCTGCAACGCAAGTCAAAATAAATTACTTGCTGCTCTAGAGGACAGACCACCGTTTGATCGACTACTTGCTGGGCAATAGTTGATTTTTCTAGCGCAGTTAACAGTGCCTGCTTGATTGATACGGGAAATTCGCTCAACTTATGGTACTGAGAAAAATCAATAGCTTGTGCTTTATCTGCTTGATGGGTATCGAGCAAATCACCACTTTTTGATAACCTTAAAATAGTATCTGGTATAGCATTAAATAATGCCCCCTGCGCCTGATGGGCTTGGTGCAACGCCATCAGCGTTTGACTGGATCTAATAATATACTGAACTCTACGGGTTAAAATCGTCCAGTTAATTGGTTTAGTAAAAAAGTCACACGCCCCAACTTGATAAGATTTTTCTATCGAAACTAAATCAGTTAAATTGGTCATAATGACCACTGGCACCAAAGAGTAATATTGTTGACGAATCTGCCTGCACACTTCAAAACCACTTTTACCGGGCATATTGATATCAAGCAAGATAAGATCAGGACGTTGATCGGTAAATGCCTGTAACAGTGATTCTCCATTATCAAAACTTAATACCTGATAACCTTGCGCATACAAGGTTTCTTCGAGCAACATACGCATCGAAAAATCATCATCAGCCACCATAATTTGATATTGTTGAGACATATATCGACTCCTAATCAGTCACTTTAGTCTAATCTTCTTCAGTATAGTTTATTATATAAAACAATTATCAATCCAACCCCAGGTATTAATTTACTAAATTTGCAGATCACTATTGGATAGTTAAATAGGCAAGAGGTCCTTATGATCAAGTTAACAACGATAATAATTTTAATGCTGATTTCTATTAAGTCCATCGCAGCTGAATCCACACTTATTTTTCTGAATTGGAACGAATACATGGATCCCGAACTGATTGCGGATTTTGAACAGGAATTTAATGTCAAAGTGCTAGAAATTTATTATGAGACAGAAGATGAACGCGATCGTTTACTGGCGCAAAACGATGGCAAAGGATACGACCTGGTACTGTCATCAGATATAGGTATCAATAAATATTATCGTGCGGGCTGGGTCAGTAAATTAAATTTCAAGCAGATTGACAATATTAAATATATAGATCAACAACGTTATTATCCAATAGCGCTTACCAAAGATTATGGCGTACCGTTTTCATGGGGCACAGTGGGTTTAATGTATCGCAAAGATCTGGTTAAAGAACCCGTTACCTCATGGCGACAGTTTTTTTACCCCGATCCAAGCTTAAAAAACAAACTGATGGGCTTTAACGATACCGACACCCTGATGCCCATTATTTTATTTGCGCTGGGCTACGATGTTAACCAGTGGGGCGATAAACAAGTGTTAGCCAAAGTCGAGAAAGTATTAACCGAACAAAAAAAATATGTGCAAACCTATCGGGTATCATCTCTCACTGAAAATTCAAAATTAGTCAAAGGCGAAATAGCTATGACCATGGATTTTAACGGCTCAGGTAGCGCATTAAAGGCATTACATAGTGAAATAGAGTATGTTATTCCCCAGGAAGGCACCATGATTTGGATTGATTATCTGTTTATTCCTGAAAAAACCCAGCAAAAAAAATTAGCTCACCAATTTATTAACTTTATCAATCGTCCCAAACGCGCGGCACAATTAACAAAATATATCCACTATGCTAGCGCCAATACGGGGGCATTAGCTTTTTTGCCCGAGCAGATTAAAAATTCTCCGACCATTTATCCCGGCCAAGAGTTATGGGATAAATCGATGTTTTTTCCAATTATTAGCCCCCGAACTGAAAAAAAATGGAGCCAAATCACCGCTCGGTTGTTTAATAAATGAAACTGCAATCCAAGATCATCATAACCGTTATCCCTTTTGTACTGGCACCAGTATTGATTATCGCACTATTGGTGGTCGATAATTATATTCGTCAGATAGAACAAAATATCGAACAAAGGGTTGAACAGATACTTACTCAAGTCAGCCAGGATGTGCAGCAATATCTTCGCACCAATACTGCCAGCCTTGATCTGCTAGCGAAAAACGAAGTCCTGCAACGTTATTTGTTAATAGACGATGAATTTGTGCGTTTTGGCATCTATCAAAAAAATATACTTAAAATATTCAGTGGTTTTAATGAGGTTTTCCCCAATTATTATGAAATAAAAATACTACAAGCAGATGGTTATGAGGACACTTGGTATTCTAATACAAATGCCGATAATTTAAGTGTTCAAGAAGCTGACAGTGAACTTTTCCAAAAAATGCACAAATCTAAAGCAGATTTAAACACTTACTTTCTCGAAAACCCGGACAACCTGGAACAGAGTTTATATATCAGCAAACGCATGGTACTCGCCAACCGGCATAAATTGGGTGATAGCGCTGAAGCGCAATTACGAGGTTATTTGATCGCTACCACCGATTTGTCTTTTTTTTCTAACCTGCTCGACAAAAGTATTTTTGGTGAACAGGGGCATCTGTTACTGCTCAACCAGAATGGAAAAATTATAGCAAGTTCTTACAACAGCCGCCCAGATCAACACCAGATTGATATAGACTTTGATAAAGCTTCTGCACAATCAGATCACGAAAATTTTTCTGTTATGGAGATCGGCCATCAAAAACATCTGTTCCGCAGCCTGCGCATTAATGAGCAACTACTCTTAGTAGTGATGATACCGGAGCTCGAATATCAGGCCAAGATGAGTGATTTTTTAACCACGACTGTCACTATAACCATACTATCAGTTATCTTTGTGGTGCTGCTTTTATTGGCTTTATTGAGAACGTTTTTTGTCCGGCCCTTGCAGCAATTAGGTTTTGCGGTCAAACAATTTGCCAATGGCCAAATTGTTAAGCTTGATTTCCCTCAATCTGACGAAATCGGCTGGCTGGCAAACGAATTCAAAAAAAGCCAATTAAAACTGGCTAATGCCCAGGAGGCACGCCTGCGCGCCATAGTGCAGTTTAATCAGGCGGAGGTGCAACAGAAAATTGCCGAACAAGCCAGCCAAACTAAGAGTCTGTTTTTAGCCAATATGAGCCATGAAATACGTACTCCAATGAATGGTCTGCTCGGTATGACGGAACAGCTTAAAAAAACCAATATAGACGATCAGCAACAAAAGCTAGTCGATATCATCTATTCATCCGGCAATTCCTTACTCGAAATAATTAACGAAATTTTAGACTTTTCAAAGATTGAACAAAATAAAATGGAGCTGCATTTACAAAGTTTTAATATCAGAGAGTTATTACAACAAAATATTGATCTGCTGTCGGTTAATGCGGCTAAAAAAGATTTATTACTTACCTTAGAGTTCGATCATAAATGCCCCTGTTGGTTAATCGGTGATGAACTTAGATTACGCCAAATTATTACCAATTTACTCAGCAATGCAATTAAATTTACTTTAAAGGGTCGGGTAACCCTGCGTCTTGAATTACTGGCGATAATGGAAAAAAAAGCAACTATTAAGCTGATTGTAAAAGACACGGGCATTGGTATGGATGGTGATGTCCAGAGTGCTGTTTTTGAGTCTTTCAGGCAAGCAGACTCGAGTACCACTAAAAAATATGGTGGTACTGGTTTAGGGCTCAGCATCTGTCAACAATTAGTACAATTAATGCATTCAAATATAGAAGTCAAAAGCCAACCGGGTGCTGGCAGCGAATTTTCCTTTACTCTGCTGTTAGACATTGGTCAGGCATTACCTCTTCCTGATAGGCAAAGCTTTGCCGAAGAGAATACGCAACTACAGGCACGTATATTGTTATGTGAAGATCAAAAAGTAAATCAGGAGTTAGCCAAAATCATACTCGAAAATCATGGCGCTGAAGTTAATTCAGTAGAAAATGGCGAGCAAGCGATAGCCGCTATATTAGCTGATGATTACGACATTATTTTAATGGACTGTCATATGCCGGTATTAGATGGCTTTGCTGCGACACAAAAAATTCGCATGCTCGAAAAGAGAAAGCATAAACAGACCACCATTATAGCCCTGACTGCCGATGCAAGAGAAGAAAATCGCCAGCATTGCCTTGCTGTCGGAATGGATGACTGTCTTAGTAAACCATTTTCGGAACAACAAATAATCGATAAATTAATTCAGTGGTTAGCAGAGCCGCAAGTTAATAAACAATACCTGTCCGCTGAAAAGGTTAATTCGGAACTGAAAAAAGTCACTGAAGCGCCTGTGAACAAAAATGATAATGACTTTAAACATTTAGATTCACTGGTGATTAAACAAATTTTAAATCTGCAGCGTCCCGGAAGACCAAGTTTAATTAGGCGCTTGCTTGTTGAGTATCATAAACAAGTACCGGATAAAATGAATAAGTTTAGCAGCGCGCTGGCACAACAAGATTTTGAGCAACTGTGGCAACTCGCACACGGTTTAAAATCAAGTTATCAAAACCTTGGCGCAAATAAAATGGTAGAGCTATTGCTGCAAATTGAAGCACATTGCAAAAAACAATCACTTGATGAAATTAAACAATGTATCGAGCAGTTAAATATAGAACAAACTAATGTTGAATCAGAGTTGCAGATCTTATATCAAATGACAACACAATAATCGCTAAATTTAATAAGGCCAAGCTTGTGAATTAGGCAACTACTATTTATACCAAAGGAGCTAAAAAGGTTTAACGCAGAAATACGTAAAAATAGCAGCACTGTATCGATTTGCTTACCTCGAGTTCAAGGTATGATTACTTTACCCCCTAAACCAGCGCCCTTCCCTTATTGCTGATACTGCCTGTAAAAACGCTCTGTAAGACGGCAATATAAAGCGGGGTTGATACCTACACCAGAATCTTCAACGCTAAATAGTGGATGCAGATTAAATTCTTGGGGTCAGACCTCCTGAACTTGAAAAAAAGAGATATCCATAGAAAGCTCTTGAAGAGATCAGATATTAGCTCTGCTTTAATAGTTACCGCATTGCGTACCGGTAAAAACACCGACAGCATCCAAAGTCACATCGTTAGGTGCCAGTCCCATGCTTATCACCATTAAAAAAGACAAAAGACCAGACACGGCCGCAGTGCCTAAAATGCCTGTTCATATGGTTTATCACCGTAGGTTTTTAAACGATCCGGTTCATAAACAGGTGCGCGATGCAATAAAAGCAAAGTTCTCCTAAACAGTTACCGTTCAGCGTTTATTTCCCTGAAATGGCAGCATTAACAGTTTATATAAACTTAAAGACTGCTCTACACCGAACTCACTAAGCCCCTGGCGCATTATCGGATAATCTAATGCCGGTTTATCTCTATAAGTGGAAAACAGTTTATCCCAGAAAATCAGGTTAAAACCATAATTACTGTTAGTTTCCTGCGCTATATCTGAATGATGAATCCAGTGAACTTCCGGGGTGACAATAAATTTGCGCAGGAATTTATCAATTCCCTTGGGCAGTTTAAGATTACTGTGATTAAAAAGCGCCAGTCCGTTTAATAACAGTTCAAAAATAATCACCGCGACCACAGGAACACCTAAAATCAAAACAAACAGCATCTTAATCAGCATGGAAATAATGATTTCAATAGGATGAAAACGAACAGCTGAGCTGACATCAAGTCCGATTTCCGTATGGTGCATACGATGCACAGACCAAAGTAGCGGTATTTTATGCATCAGAACATGCTGGCCGTAGATAAGCAGATCCAGCATCAGCAGCGCTAAAATAACAGTGGCCGCATAAGGAATATCAATAATATTAAAAAATCCGATTGAATGATCAGCAGCAAACCGGGCGACACCGACAGCCAGTAACGGCAGGAGAATATTCAAAAAAAGACTAGCAAGAAAAGCCAGAGACAGATTTACCGACCACTGACGGAGTCGGCAGCATTTACGTTTGGCGAGCGGAAATAAAAACTCTACGACGGCGAGTATAATAAAAAGACTCAAAAATATGCCGAGCCGGATGGCATGTTCATAGTCGATGAGTATATTCATTTATAAGAAAAATGAAAAATATTGATAAGCAGCCTCTCTACAGGGTTAACATGGAGCTATTAGCCTCGTCCCTGCGCAGCAAAAAATAGACAGCCTGGATTAATCAGGCTGTTCAGCACAAATACGGGACAGCCAATCCTTTTCTTGAAATACTATTTCGCAATCCGCCAAAAAGGTATGGCAGTCCTCAATTAGTGGCTTTCTGATCTTTTTTATCACCATTAAAAAAGGCAAAAGGCAAGACACGGCCCGTTGGTCTAGTATGTTAAAGACTTAAATGGTTTGTTCTTGTCCTCTTAGGTAGTTAACCACCTTCACTTCAAACGAAACATCCGAATAGAATTGCTTAACCAGATTAATAGGGGGAATATCAGTGCGCTCCATCAACGGAACCGCACGACCAGTAGCAGTGACATAAGCATGAACATCGCTATGACGAGCCAACATTGGTTCAATGATCTCTTTATACAAAGCATTAGCCAGCAGCGTGGCATAACCTTTATTACGATGTTCATGGACAGTTACGAAATGAACCACACCCAAGTCCTGATAAGTAACACCTTGATGATGCACAATTTTATCAGTACGGGCTTCGAAATTCTCAAGGAGGCTATAGCCAACCAACTCATCATCAACATAAAGTTTAACGATTTCGGCTTGGGTTCCGTATTGCAACTCATCATGTTTAGCTAACCACTCAAAGATGTACCACATCTTCATGTTGTTATTACCTAAGGCAAGCAACTCATCAGCACAAGTCTTGACATTACAGTGGTCAAACCTAAGCATCAACAACCCCTTCGAATCCTTGGAAACTAGTTAACGCAATATATAAGAATAAAAAATGTTTTTGATCAGATGACACTGAATTTCCTTTTACACAATAGTGGTAGAGCGATCTGTTACCAGACCGACCCCACACAGATCCGGATGTGCGGAACTACCGCATCCGGCTTTTCAGTTATTTATTTACTCGTGCAGACTTTGCCTTTACGTGTCCGATAATAAAACATCTTACTTTCGTTATTCTGTCCAGAAAAAGGCTGGACAGCCAATTCTTTTCTTGAAATGCTATTTCGCAATACGTCAAAAAGGTATGGCTGTCCTCAATTAGTGTCCAGCAACTTGTTAGCAATATTTGCTTGCTTCAGTGATTATTTAATATTTAATTTCCGCTCTTCGGTAAAGTGCCACCACGGAAGAGCTTCTCCACCTTCCATATATGAAATCGCAGATAAAAAAACATCAATAATACAATAATCCTGCCTCCATCCCAATTCGGTACATAATAACTTATGCAACTCATAAGCATCTTTACCAATTAATTGCTTGGGATGAGTTAAGCCTATTCTTTCCAAATCAGCTGAGATTGCTTTCCCAACATTAGGCAAATCACTCATTTTAGAAACAGTATTGCGATCTGGAGATTTCATAAAACATTGCTACTTATATTGTGGTTAACACTGAAATAACGCCGCAAACAACAGCGCATAGGATGGCGTTGTTTTTGCTGGCTTTTTGTTTTAGTAAAAACAGTAACAGCCGTAATGCGTCTGCTTGATTTGCCTTGTTATGCACGTCATTTTAAGCGTTTTATAAACCTGATTTTACTACTGGTAACACAACCATTATCTTCGTAACCTGATATTTGATAGCCACTAGAAATTAGCAACTGCAACATCGCTGGATACTGGTTCATTGATTTTACGCTGATTGCGCTATAACCATTATCAATAGCCCATGATTCTTGTAGCTTTCGTAACTCGGTTGCGACACCTTGTTTTCTATACTTTGGAGCAACTCCGCCAAGCCAACTATAAAACTCAGTGTTAGAAACTTCATAACCAATTTTGTATGCCATTGGCTTGTTATCATGGCTTGCGATTAGAATTAAATTGGCTTTATCAGCTAATTTAGTCATGAGTTTATTTGCTGTCGTTCTACCATCAAACTCTGGTATTTGAGCATCAACATCTAAAACTTCATCTATCGTTCCAACATGGAAATCAAACTTCATACTCATTTACCTTTCAAGGGCATAACAGCTTTATAGGCATCACACTGCACGAAAAGCCGCAACACCTATCTTATTTAAATTAATCATCACAACACATACTAATCTTTATGCAATCAATATGTTCGACTGCAATTGCGCAAAATTGTGATTTGCGACAGCTGTTAAGGTGACACCTATCTGCGAGATTAATTATTAATTTGGCACGTCAAATTCGCGCACTGTCATACTTTATATTCTTTTTAATCAATATATTGAAGCGAACATCATACTAAATGCAACGTAAAATAATATTACAGCGTATTACAGGACTAAAAGGGCGGGGTATATAGCTCACCGCTGAAATTGATATTACGCGCTATTGCACATAGCAAAAAAGAAAGTAGAAAAAGCAGAGGCAGTTAAGCATTAGAAAGGCAGGCTCCGCAAATCTTTTTACTGCTTTGCAATTTCTGTTTACGTTTTCCGGCTAATAAATGTACATAAGGATTAAATAAGCTGTTAATTATCAGATTGGCTAGCAATTAAAATCAAATAATAGCAAACGTAACATTAACCTGTAATCCACCCAGTGGTGATTTGGTAAAGCTTAGTTGCCCATGATGAAATTCAACGATGTTATTAACCAAGGTTAACCCTAAACCCGCGCCCTTCCCCTGTTGCTGATACTGCCTGTAAAAACGCTCTGTTAGACGAGGGTATAAAGCGGGATCGATACCGACACCTGAATCTTCAACGCTAAATAGCAGCTGCTGATTATGCTGCTTGATGGTTAGTTTAATAACACCCTTTTCCGGGGTATATTGACTGGCATTATCCAGTAAATTTCGAATCAATATCTCCAGTAAAAATTCACTGCCGGGGAAACTGACCTCCTGGTCTTGGGGTTCACAAACGAGCTCCAACTCTTGCTGTTTACCCATAATTTTCACCGCCATCTCAGCCAATATACTCTGGCAGAGATGATGAAATTTAATCTCTGTTTTGGGAATAGTATCGGGGCTTATTTTCGATAAGGTCAGTAGCTGTTCAAGCAGACGCGCAACCCGTTTAATACCGTTATCTAACTCATGTAATGCGATATCACGATCTTGTTCATTACTACTGTTTAATGCATTTTGCGCATGAATCAGAACCACTGATAACGGTGTGCGCAGTTCATGCGCTGTATCGGCAGTAAGACGTTTTTCACGGGTTAACGCATCATCTAAACGGGTTATTAATGCATTAATCGCATTGAGTACCGGGCTTAATTCTTCGGGAACTATGTCAAGATTGATGGTTTTTAAACTATAGGCTTCACGGCTATTAATGCTGTTTACCAACTGCTGTAATGGCGTTAAGCCAAAACGGATGATGCGAATAAGTAATAATAGAAAAATAGGAAATATGAATATAGCGGGCAATATTATTTGCAGTGAAATCTCTTCTGATAATTCATCGCGTATTGATTCACTTTCTGCCACATATAGCCAGAAGTCCCAATCCTTATCGTAAAGTGCATAAACACGCCACATTTCACCTTCTATTTGGATATTACTGTAGCCCTGTTTTTTATTGGCTAAGGCAATATCCGGCGCACTACTTGATTTTATCAGCAGTTTATCAGCTTGATTAAACACTTGATAAGCAAGCTTGTTTTGATAAATGAAGCTTTCATTGTTGCGCAGCTGTTGCTCTCGAAAACGCTCGTCATCAACTTTTGTTCTATCGGCTCGCGCAGTTTTTTCAAAACCATGATAAACAATTGGTAGATGTAAGCTTGTTTGATCAATGGTCGGCACGCTCTCGCCGAGCAGATTAAATAAAATAAAGGCACTATGGGCAAGCTGCGCATCAAATATTTCACCAATTTCGTGTTCTGTTTGCGAGGCACTGAGCAAGTAAACGATAGAGAGAAAAACCGTGAACACTAGAGTAATAACCAGCACTAAAAAGCGCTTTATTGATCCCGTTTTTTTTATTAACAAATGGTTAAAGTTCATCTTTAACCACCATATAGCCGACACCACGCACCGTTTTAATCAGTTTCTTATCTATTTTTTTACGCAGATTATGAATATGTACTTCCAATGCGTTGCTTTCAATATCATCATCCCAGCTGTACAGGGTTTGCTCTAATGAAAATCGTGACATCACTTTGCCCTGATTTTGTAATAACACTTCCAGAAGATTTAACTCGCGGCGCGATAAATTAACAGGTAAATCATTAAATAAAACTTCTCCGCCATGCTCAGAAGTGCAGAACCCACCGGGGCAGGAATGGCCCAAACTCAATAAGATGTGTGGCATTACCATGGCTGCGCCTTAATAAAGCGCGAATTCTTGCTTGCAGTTCATTTTGATCAAAAGGTTTAAGCAGATAATCATCCGCACCTAGGTCTAAGCCCTTAATTTTATCTTCAACACCGTCTCGTGCGGTTAAAATAATCACTGGGCTATTATGTTTTTTGCGGTATTGCGCCAGAAAGGTTAATCCATCTGCATCAGGTAAACCCAAATCTAAAATAATCAGATCATAGTGTTCATGGGTGCAAGCGTTAACCGCAAGACTTACTCTATCAAAATGATCCAGACTATAACCTTGCTGCTTGAGGTTTTGCATCACACCATTTGCCAGTGCAATATCATCTTCAATAATAAGTATGCGCATCAAATATCCTATGTTTATAACTCTTTAGCTATCGCCTGAAAGACATATCATCTGCTAGCAATATGCAATATGTGCATTTAAGCCCTTATTCTTGAATCCAGAAATTAACCTGCTGCTGCGCTAAAAAGGCTTTTGCCTGATCCCCTTGCAGCATTGCCAGCGTCGATAATAATCCCGCTTCAATGCAAGATTCTGCGGAGACAGTGATTGAACGAGGCGCATTAATAACCGAACTGCCCGTTAACGGGTTTAAAATATGGCTATAACGAATCCCGTTTTTTAACAGGTAGCGGTTAGCATCACCACTGGTTGCCAGTGCTCCATTTTTCAAGGTGAGCACTGCAGGGTTGCCCCCGCCGACACTTTCAATGCCAACTTTCCATGCTTGTCCATTTTTTCGCGGGCCATTACAGATTAAATCGCCACCAAAATTTAATAATATAGGCTGTTTATCGTTAATTTGTTGCGCTTTAGCTAAACAGCAATCAACCGCATACTCTTTGCCGATGCCGCCAAAATCAAGCTCCATACCTTTAGGTACAGTTAAGTATGGCGCTCGCCAGGTCAATTTATCTAAGCCAATCAGGGGTAATAACTGCTTAATCTGCTTGTTTTGGGGGATTTTATCAGAGCAATCAAAAGACCAGAGCTTGCGTAATACACCCGAGGTAATATCAAATAAGCCGTCACTTAGCTGATAACACAAATAAGCAAAATCAACTAAATGGGCGGTTTCATCATCTAAACAAACTTGCTTCTCTGCGCTGTTATTAATTTTATATACAATATTAGTTTTAAGGTAACGGCTGAATTTGCTTTCAATACGTTTTGCTTCAACAAATACCGCTTCTATCATCTGTTTTGCGGGCAAAGCCTCACTACACTCCACCAGCACTTCACAACCGCTAGCCATGGCCGGAAAAGAACCACAATAGCCAGCGCCATTTTGCAGCTTTGTAATAGTAAGACCTTGTAACATATCTTTTTTTCCTAACTAAAATGAGTAGGTATACTGTATAACAAACGCATCTAGTGTAGGGAACATATCATAGTTTTTCTGGATGCCGATCGCATCACTTGGGCTTTTTTCACCATCCTGATGATAATACTCTAATCGGACACTGTTTTTATTGCCATCAGGCGTTTTAAAGCCAACTTTAAGCCCCAATGTTGATGACCACATCTCTGCTAATCGATAATCCGATGTTAAGTAAGGGCCTATATCTGCCACCTCACTTTCACTAATACTATGGCGGTAAAAATCAGCCGTGCTTTGCGTATAATAACGAACGCGAGGCTCCAGATACCAGCCATCGAAATTTTTACGATAGGTTAAATTAAAGGTATGCGATTTAACCCCCCAATCATCCCACATATATCGATATGACAAATCAGCAGAGTCAGCCCCTATCGCGCGTTTAACTTTGCTATAAACACTGTGTTTATTGCGCTGATCCGGCCTGCTGTCATAGAGATAGGTCCCCGCTAATGATTCCCCAGCGACTAAGGAGCCAGTTATATCATCAACCACAGAAGTTACTTTGTAGGGATCATTATGGTAACCATCCGACTGTGAATAACCGTAATTAAACACTGCAATAGTTTGCCGATTTATAACCTGCGTCACCCCCACCAGCATCTCACCCATAAAACGCGTATCTTCATCTTCTCCTTTAGGTTGAAGCTCACCACTTGCCTGCATCTGTGCTAAAGGATCCGCTATTCCGCCAACAGGAGTGATTAGATCATATTCACCGCTAAGCCCAAAACTTAAGGTGGTATTACGATTATTAAAATCATGTAAATATGTTGCGCTTAATCCTGCAGAGAAAAAATCAAACTCTTTGGAAACATTACCGCCCCAAATCATTTTATTAACACGCCCCAAACCATGCTCATAATTTGCACTAAAACTGACTCGTGTATCATGAAATGTATCGTCTAAAGGGGTTTCTCCCGCTTGCGTTTGATAACTGCCATTACCAGATGGACGGGTAAATGTCTGCACTTGATCAGATGGGCTTGCGCCATTTGGCGACGCTCCTGTTAAAGCATCAAGAACCAATTTAAAACCTAACACACTATCGTCATCAAAGGTTTTACGGGTATTTATAACAGGTTCATATGCACTGACACGATCAACTTCACTATAAGCGAGCATGGCTACGTCGGTTTCCCAACCACTAAAAAAACCCTGGTTAGAATCAGCCTGCACAGTTGCTGAAGCGCCTAGTAAACACCCGGTTGCTGTTTTAAGCAGTTGGCGAATATTTTTATGCTGCTGTTTTTTCTTATCAGTTAATTGCATCCGCAACCTCCGCCACTAAATCCTTGTTCACTGAATTGCCTGGTTGCTTCCTTACGGAGCATACTCTGCCGAGCTTTAAAATATCTATTGATTAATTGCATCCGCAACCTCCGCCACTGAATCCTTGTCCGCTGAATTGCTTGGTTGCTTCCTTAATAAGGAAGCTGTGTTGAGCTTCAAAATATCTATTGATTAATTGCATCCGCAACCTCCGCCACTGAATCCTTGTCCACCGCTGCTGGCTTCCTTGCTAAAATAGATATGATCATCAAATGCGCTATCCAGCGGCGCATTATCAAGCGCCATATCCTCTCGCGCTAACAGGTCTCGCTCCCAAGGCTGCACGCCTAACGAGCTACAACCGCTAAGAAAAAAGCAGGTCGATAAGAGGGTTATCAATATTGTTTTCATCTTCTCATCCTTGTTTTATTTATCGTTTTCTAGTTGCTTAAGTAATTTTATGATGCCCGCTTCATAGGTTTCCTGGTCGCTTATTTTAAAGCCGATATGACGATCTTTTAATTCACCATCGCCTGAAAACAGATATGAACTTGGCATGCCGACTACCTTGTACTTTTCGGCAAGCGCACCTTGTGGATCTGAAAACAGGAGGAAATTAGCTGGAAAGGTATCTAGAAAACGATTGGCAGTTTTTATATCACGGTCCATATTAATACCAATAATCACCAGTCCTTTATCTTGATACTTAGCCTGCATCTCGTTTAACCAGGGAAACGATTTGCGACACGGACCACACCAGGAAGCCCAAAAATCCAAATAGACGACTTTGTTTTCATATTGAGCCAAATCGAACTTATCTAACCATTGCGCTTGGGCATTAACCTGCATGCTAGAAGCTAGCAGTAAAAAAATGCTCAATAATTGTATTATCCGTTTCATAAGTTCCCTCTTTTTGTAAAGTTTGTTATTCACTGTGTTTACGATTTATTCAGTATGGTCAATGAACCTTAAGGTTTCCTTAACAATTGTTTATTTACTATGGTTATCTCAAATTATTTAAACTGAAGGAGATTTGAATGTTCAAGGTTTGCAAAGGATTCGCCTATTTTCTAGTTTCATTGATATTATTTACAAGTGTTAAGACACTTGCTCAGCCAGAGGTCGAATTCTTACCCGTTGCACAAGCGTTTAGCTACACAACAGAATTTAAAGCTGACTCATTACAGGTTAGTTGGAAAATCAGTGACGGATATTATTTGTATCTTTCGCGGATTTCAGCCACGCAAAATGGTTTACCATTAAAAATCAATTTTCAACAAAATCCATTAGATAAAATGGATGAATATTTCGGCAAGGTTAAAATATTCAAACATAATTTAGATAGCTTGATTGCACTGCAAAATAACAGCCCTATTACCTTAAGTTTCCAAGGCTGTGCTGAACAAGGACTTTGTTATCCGCCTGTTGTTGTAACCTTAACTAAGCCTCAACAGCAAAGTCAATTGACATCAATAAGCCTTACATCCCCTCAAGAAAGTGAACAAAGTTATAGCAAAAACCTATTACAAGCAGACAGTACAGTGTGGAAATTAGCCCTATTCTTTATTGTTGGTATTGGTCTCGCATTTACCCCATGTGTCTTTCCGATGTTTCCCATCCTGTCTAGCATTATTGTCGGACAAGGCAATAATCTTTCAACGCGTAACGCATTTTTGCTGTCGTTAAGTTATGTCTTAGGTATGGCATTTACCTATGCAGCAGCCGGTGTGGTTGTCGGCTACTTTGGTGCGACAGCAAACATTCAACTATATCTGCAAACACCTTGGGTACTAATACTATTTTCAATGCTCTTTGTCATACTCTCTTTTTCAATGTTTGGTTTATATGAATTAGCCCTGCCCCGTTTTATCCAGGACAAACTGCAAAATATTAACAGTAACAAGCAAAGCGGAAAACTATTTACCATCGTCATCATGGGGGCAGTTTCTGCGCTTGTAGTCAGCCCCTGCGTCAGCGCACCATTAGCGGGTGTTTTAGCCTATATATCCACCACTGGAGATGCTCTGCTAGGCGGTTTGGCTTTATTAACTTTGGCATTAGGGATGGGCGTACCTTTGTTAATTATCGGCACGGGTGGCGGGCGGTTTTTACCTAAATCCGGGGCGTGGATGAATAACATCAAAAGTGTCTTTGGTGTGGCATTATTAGCCGTTGCGGTGTGGTTATTAGAACGCGTTATCGCTCCGCAAATCACCCTGCTTTTATGGTCTGCACTGCTTTTCGGATCAGGTGTTTATTTAGGCGCATTCGAGCATGGCACACAAGGGTGGTCGCGCTTTCACAAAGCACTCGGACTTATATTTTGCTTATACGCAGTGATGTTAATGGTTGCGGTATTTAGCGGGCAAAAAGAACCATTAAAACCATTAAATTATCAATTAGCCAATGCAGCAACCATCAGCCAAGTGCAGACACCCCATGCGATGCGTATCAGCAGTAGATCTGAATTTGATAAAGCGTTACAAGATGCGCAAAATACGCAACAAATTTTGATTGTCGATTTTTATGCGGATTGGTGTATCTCCTGTAAAGTTATTGAAAAAGAGATAGTTAAGCAGCCCGATGTACAAAAACTACTTGCAGGCTTTATGTTTGTACAGCTCGATATCAGCAACAATACCCCAGAGCAACTGGCATTATTAGCGCAATTTAATCTATTTGGCCCGCCAGCGATTCTGTTTTTTAAAAATGGTGAAGACCTCATACAACACAAACTGCTTGCTGAATTCTCCAAAAATGATTTTATTAAACAGCTAAATGAGCTTAAAGGCATATGAAATTTGCTTCTGAGCTTGTAAAATAGCTAAAAATCAAAGGAGATAAGCAAAATGAAGACAATGACAATAACCCGCCCTGATGACTGGCATGTACATTTACGCGATGGTGAGGTGTTAAACGATACCGTACGTGATATCAGCCGTTATATGGGCCGTGCGATTATTATGCCGAACCTTATGCCGCCGGTTATAGATACCGAACTGGCACTTGCTTATCAGGCACGTATTATTGCAGCACAGCCTAAAGCGAGCTTCACTCCTTTGATGACGCTTTACTTAACAGATAACACCACAGCTAATGAGATAAAAACAGCGAAAGCATCAGGTCAAGTTTATGCGGCTAAATTATATCCTGCCGGCGCAACAACTAACTCAGACTCTGGTGTTACTTCAGCCGATAATATCAGCGAAGCACTGCAAGCGATGCAGGAAGTGGGTATGCCACTGCTAGTACATGGTGAAGTAACGGCAAATGAGATTGATATCTTTGATCGTGAAGAAATATTCTTAAAAACAGTACTTGCGCCCATTGTTGCCTCTTACCCGAATTTAAAAATCGTCCTTGAGCATATCACCACTAAAAATGCCGTTGAGTTTGTAAATAATGCCGGTAAAAATGTCGCCGCTACCATTACCGCACATCATTTAATGTTTAACCGTAACCATATGTTAGTGGGCGGTATTAAACCGCATTTTTACTGTTTACCTATTTTAAAACGTAATTCTCACCAACAAGCATTAATCAAGGCTGCAACCAGCGGATCGACTAAGTTCTTTTTAGGCACAGATTCCGCGCCGCATGCAATCGGACGTAAAGAGTCAGCTTGTGGTTGCGCCGGCTCCTACACAGCCCATGCATCTATTGAATTATATGCTGAAGTATTTGAACAGGCAGGTGCATTAGATAAATTAGAAGCCTTTGCCAGTTTTAATGGC
>JABXKR010000033.1 GCA_013619145.1 Psychromonas sp.
CGAAGGCCAAGTACTATTTGCCAATGGCAACGAGCCGTATATATCATAAAAAGCCGCCAGTAAATCCGTTTGCAGTTTATTTGGAAACTGCGCTCCTCGTACCGAATACCAGGCCACCGTAGCACCGAATGACGCGCCATATTGATAACGCGGCCAGCATTTTCGTTCCCGCGCGCCACCAATCGCCTGAAGAATAAATTTTCGATGCTCGACAATCTGTTTTCGCAATTTTTTTGACTGACCGATGTAATAGATCGGCGAACTCCCCCAGGGGTAGGTGAATAGTGTGCCGTCATTGGCCCCCAGTACATAGATCCCTGCGCTTTCCGGCATCCACAACATAGCCTTATCATCCGTATTAATAAGCTCTTCAATACCATCGGGGCAGCGCCGTTCAACAAAAAAACGTAAATGGAAATCTCTCATCTTATCCCTTATAAAAGAATCAAAGTCTTAGGTTGCTTTATCACCATTCATCTTCTTCGCTGTCTTTATCCCTTGCATCATCTTCATCCGGATACCTATCTTCATCTTCATCCGGATACCTATCTTCATCTTCATAATCTTGATCATCAGAACTAGCATATTCATCCGGCTGCTTATAGCCCTGCATCTCACTTGCTGCTTCCAGATTTATGCAATCAGGATCAAAATTAACGAAGCTTTCAAGGTCAACTTTGTACAATTCCTGCAGCGCCTGCCATTGAACAGTATCTCTAGATGCCTGATAAGCGGTGAGTTCATTAATATGACAGGCAAACAGCAGTGAAAAACGAGTAAATAACCTGGGAAAATACAGTTTAGGATCAAAGTTGGAGAGCATGCTATTTACGTCATCGGCAATCAGCGCCGCACTTGAATATTTGCCATCAGCAATCAGTTGTTCAAAGGCATCGAGCTTTTTAAGCAGTAAATTAAGCGCATAGGAGCCTTCCGACGCAAGCTCTGCGACATTGAAGCTCGCAGGCTCAGTTTCTTGTTCCAGCTCTTCAGCCGATTCGTCTTCAAGCTGTTCATCTTCCTCTTCCGTTTCGTCCCAGCTTGTATCTTCCTGATCGCCTTGATCTGATGCATCTTCTTCCTCGGGCTCTTCTTGCTCACGGTAAACAAGGGGCTGAAAAGCCCGCAACCAGTCATTAACATTCAATAACCCATCCAGTACCGCACCAGCAGCATCCTCCAACACCAACCCCAAAACATGGCGCAGTTCGTCGCCGGCATCAAGTGCCTGTTGAATCTGTTCAGTCGTCGCCTGCTCAATCCAGTACTGGTAGGTATCACTATTTTTAGTCTCTTCATACTGCATTTTTTTATGCAGTTGTTTCATCAACCAGTTGAGGATGCTCTGGATATGCTTCTCACGTTTTTTGACTGGCCCCAGAGCCGCCAGCTGTTCTCCCAGTAAATCGGTCAGACACAGGTAAATTTCAGCCATAGCCCCAACCCCCTGTTCGAGAAAATGGCCGTAAAGAAAATAGCCAATAATACGGATATCATAAATCTCCAGGGCAATAATTTCTTCTGCCTTGGTAGCCGCATCCTCGTACCTTGCCTCCTGCGTCAAAGTAATGATATCACTGAAACGCGGATCAAAAGTTGCGAGACCAGGATCCGTATCTTCTTTAAGACTTGCTTGTAATAGCTCTATATTCATTTACCACTCCAGATAAGTTATTCACCACTGGCTAGTTCTCAAGCCGTTTTTTCATTTCCGCCAGTCTCTTTCTGTGCCTGGCTCGGGCAATTTCAATTGCAGCTGCCGAATCGGTTGTCAGGCATGCTCTGCATATATCGAATCCCTCGACCGAATCCAGATTTTCCGCTGACAACTCACGCAGGCAGGCCTGGCAGTGCAGGCCTGGCTCGAGAGTTTTTTCTGCGTTTAATGTTTCTAATTCCGGTTCAGCGCAGGCTTGGGGAAATAACTTAGGTCTTAGTGCCTTGAGCTCCGGCAGTGCGTTATAACAGTCCGGGCAAAACAGTTTGCCATTAAATTCTTTGCTTCCCAACTCAGGTATTTTTCGATTACAAGCGTGACAGCGAACAAGCTTGGTTAAATCCACCGACTCCTGTGTTACCAACGGCCTGTTTTGTTGATCTAGTTCTGACCGAATTTTCATCACGGGCCTTTTAATCAAATTCATATAACAGGCCTTGCAAAATAAAAGCCCTAAGAGTTCTCGACAATTATCGTTTGCGATCGCTCCTTCGCAGAGCCGGCAATATTGCTGAACTGGTTCAGCGCCCAAAATTTCTCCTTCGGGCCGATCGCCAGCTTCCTGTTGCTGCTTTTCTTCAGCCTGATCCATCAGTTGCTGGAAACACTCCAGACAGAAAGCCCACTTGGCAACTTGCCGATACTCAAGACCGATCAGGTTTTTAGCGCATTTCTCGCACTTCATACCCCCTCCTTGTCTCACTATTATCACTAAGTGCGGAACTACTATTCTCTGCTTTTTTTACACTTTCGTACTCGCCTACATGCCCTTTAAATATCATTATTCTCCGATAGGATTGCTGATCGTTTTTTATCCGGTCATACCCCAGATACGTGTCTTTTTCTAACCGGGCCCATCGCTTCTGAGATTTCAGAACCAGAGTAATTTCCAAATCAATACCTGTTGGCCGTAAGACTGGAAATAACAAACTTTCTAAGCGCTGGTTGATTTCCTGAGGCCATGGCTTTTGGTTAGAAGTGCATTCCTCATAGGTACTCAGGGTAATTCGACGACCATGAATAGGCACTCTTGTACTGGCTCCGAATACAGCATCTTCGCCTAAAGTAGTTTCACCTATGCGAAGTTGCTGGGTGAGTAACTCTTCGTTGAGTAATGTCTTTTCGATATACACACTAATTTCAGGGAAAACCAATTTAAAAAGCCAATGCAGGGTGCTGCATGAAGTAAGATCAAGCACCTGTAGATACCTACGGGCAGTTGAATCCCAAGAGCTAAAAAAGGAGTCATTTAATTCTGGATAAACATTGAAAATATAATCTTTAATCAGGTGGTTATCGAAATAGCCGATGAAATCAGACAATAAATTGTTAACTTCACTTTCCATCTTCTGCCGAAAATAACTTGGCAGCGGCGATTGAGCACTTAAAAGCCCAATATTCAAACAAATAATAACTTCGCGTACCGGCGCTTGGCAAAAGTTGATCCCATGGATTAAAGCTGATTGTGAACAAATGCTGTTATTACTTCTAAAGCGAATTTCCTCCGGCTTATAGCCAATAGAGTGCAACAGCCGCAACAGAGATATGATGTCAAACTCATGAATACGTTCAGCAATTTTGCTTTCTAACTCATTCACAGCCTTATTCCTTAACTCATTTTTTTATTTCAAAAGCATCAATCAAATCTTCGACTTGATTGATAAGCTGATCAATTTGCACGTCCACAGCGCCGGTTTCAGCAGCGCTTTTTTCGTCAATATGGGTGTTAACCGTTTCCGCCGCCGGATATTTTTGTTCTAATAATATCTTTAAATCACCAAGTAGTAGACGAAGTACCATTGCATCATCATGTAAAAATCGCTGTTCAACCAAAACTGACACCCCTTGCAGAATTTGTAAGTAATCGACAATCTGAGGCGCACTATCTGCTTCTTGATCATTACCGTTAGCCGTTTTGTTCCAATTACCGTGTAATCGCTCAGGGGAAAACAATTCATCTATTTTATCCGTCAAAAGCAGCTCCATTTTCATTCGCGAATTTTCTAAAGCAACAGCACTATCTATATGTATTTTCCTAAAATAATGAAAAACAGATAAACACCTAAAATAGCTCCGGCTGCGATCAGGTAGTTCATATAAGGAGAATTAAAGCTGCCTATATTACCCATAGCCGCCTCTTCGACTTCAACTGAAGTAATGTCAAGCATGTCCTGCTGTAATCTTGATTGCAGTTTTTTCATGTACTCCTTGACCTTAACAGGGTTACCCTCATACCTTCCGCGAAAGCCGTAACTCAGACAAAAATAGTAAATTTCAAAAATAAAAACAGGTGTCTGAGGCTTTAACAAAATATCGTCGATAATTTCATAAAATACTTCTCCGGCATTATCCAACTTAAAAAGCTCTTTCTGTAAAAGCGGCCAACCTGTTTGCATTTCCCGTAAAAAACTGGTTTGAATTAATTCATCAATATGTGCAACAATAGGGAAAATAATCAGATAAACGTCGCGCTCAGAATACAACTCTGAAACCGTAGCCCGCAAAAAATCAAGCTGAGTCCGCATCTCCGTTCGAATATTCACAACATCATCGGTGCACAAAGGAGTTTGAGATTGATCCTGCGGCGGGGCTTTTGACACATCTTTAACTTTATCTTTAACTTTAACTTTATCTTTTGTATCACCGTAAAAAAGTGGAGTATCCGGAGTACGGAGTCTAGCGCCACAGAGTGATTCCATTTTGCTATAAACCTGATGAACTGCTTCCCAATATTGATTTTTCATAAGCTTTTCTTTTCTGTTGATGAAATGACACTATTGTCTGGTGTTAAATAATAAACCTCAATCTTTGCACCTGAAATCCAGGCATCGAGAATATTTTCTACATGGCTCACGAATGTTTCAACCAGCGGCTCCATACTGGGATCATAGTCCCTGAAAAGTAGCTGATAGCGATGTTTAATATGATTAGACACCTCACTGCCAAGGTGCTGCGATTTTTCAACCCGAAGCTCTAGCAGCAAATCCATTATTTGATGAAACGAAGCTTGCTGCATTCCTCCCATAACCAAAAGAATGTCGGTTAAATCATCACGATTTAAAATTTCCTTGTTAGTAAGGGCAAGAAACTGCAGAAAGCCATCAATATTTTCCTGAAAAAAATTATCTGAATGGGGAACAAAATCTACCGGTAGTTCCCATTTTACCCCTATAACACTGCGACTGAATGGCGTGACTTCCAGCCTTTGAGAAATAGCCTCTGAAAACCAGGGTTGAATCCATAATGCCTCGGTCGTAATGGTTTTAGGGTGCTGAAATGCATTTGGAAAATGCAGGTTGAGGTAATGATGTTTATTTCCCTGGCTATCGGTTGTTTCACTGGTCTCATAGGAAGGCACTGTCCCAGAAAGGATACCGGGTTTTACCGGCACCATGCCGTCTTTAGCTATCTCATATACTCCGAGTACGGAGTGGAGACTATAACCCTGTTCCAAATCAGAATGGTGTATAGCATATGCCTCTTTTGTTCCATTGCAGCTTATCGCCTGGGAAACACCTTTATGCAGGTTAATCATAGGGATTGTAAATAATCGAAACACATCGCGATTTAGTACAAGATTGGCAGGCCACTCCGAATCAAGGTCAAGAATAATAGTAAAATCGGTCCAGTTGCGAGGAGGCTTGCCAACTTCAATATTGAAAAATAACTCCTGCCAGGGAAAATGAAAAAACAGCCGTTCCTTCTCAAGCGGATGGGTAAAGTCATTATCTTCATCATCAATCGGGAGACCATACGACACATCGCAGGGTGTACCAGGTGTGGTTTCACAAACTTTTTCGTTAAAAACCACTGTTGCACGCTTTATGTGTTTCTGTAATTTAACTAGAACACCTTGTGAAGCTTCATAATTACCTAAATGATTAATCTGGAAACTAATCCTACCAATATCTTCGCTACGAACAAAAGATGCCTTCAGACGCAGTGTCATCCGATACCCCTTATTCGGTAATGACAACAGATTAAATTCCGAAAGAGTTATCGGTAAGATCCGCAGCTGGCTCATGGTTTTAAATAGTGCGGTACCCTTGGTTTCTGATGAAACAGCAATTTCCGATCCTTTTGGCAGATCAATAGTTTCAGCAAGGTGTCTTGTCGGCTGAGCTTGTAATAAGGTCATGGCCGGCAAAGGACTCAAAAGATAAGGGAAAAACTGCTGAAAAATTCGTCGGTGCGTGGCGCTGATATTGCGTGTTCCTGCTAAGCGCGTACGAGCTGAAAAGAGGGCCATAGCCTCAATTAAGCGTTTGACATCAGGATCGTCATGAGCCAGAGGTACGCCAGGATGCAGCGAAGCATAAGTCATCCGGAAGCTATCAAGTGCGCCCATCTCTTCCAAAAATGTTTTATAAAGGCTTTCATCTATCTTCATAATAATCAGCACAAATCCTATAAATTATCGTTCTAATACTTACCGAACGTACCATTTAAAAAGCCAAATTTTGCGTAAGTTATCCCAGATTCAAAATTCCTTTGATATTAACCAAACTACCTTTCAAAGTAGCAAGACCATTAGAGATAAGATCCAACATTCCCTTCGACTCAAGTTTGATAGACGCCGCTTTTAATTCAGCACTAGCGCTCCCTTCCATACTTAGTTTTACAGCTTTCACCTCAGTATTGACAGTGCCATTAATACTGACATCCATTGCTTTCAATACCGCTTTTTTACTAGCTTCAACGGAAATATCAGCTTTGCTTTTGATGTCAAAATTTAGGCCGCTTTGAAGCTGTGTTGCCTTTTTTGACTTACAGGTTATGGTTTCCGCATCAAGAACAAACGTAGAACACTGCATAAAAACGCCTTCCTGCGTCTGGGTAATCGAGCTTGAATCTTTAGATCCTTCAACCTTTGATTTAATACTGGTACCATCCATAACAATAGTTTGAACAATTGAATCATCATCATTTTCTACAGTCAGAATGATCCCTTTTTCTTTATCAAGTTCTATCCGGCAAACCAGTGTTTCCATAACTCAATACCCTTTAGCTATCGTTAGACGTATCATTCTTCCTGTTTAGTTTCCAGCACAATTCTTCCTTCATGAAACTGTATTTTTTGCGTGTCCGCCCCCGAAGTCCGTTGCATATTCATCCTAGGTTTGTTGTCCACATAAATATGGTTAATAGAGGTCTTACTGCTGTCATTAATACCAAGCAATAAGTGGTTCCCTTGACTTTCCATAGGCAAACGGCAATCGGGACGCCAGTCCAGAAACCTGACAATGCGAGCACAATGAAAATCAACTGCCAACAAGACCCTTGCATCTTTATATGCAGGAAAATAAAAATGCCCCGGAGAAAAAATCGGTTCAAAAGGTGCCACTAGCTGTTGGTTATCAAAAAGCGGCAGCTTTATCCGGTATTGTTCAAGGCTGGTTTGGGGATGCTGATAGAACTGATAAGTCTCATCTTCATCAGCCCCCTGCTCACTGATTATTTTTCCTTCTACATACAGTGGAAATTGAGGATATTCATATTCAGGCAAGTTAAGTGCAGTTTCGTCTTTCAATTCTAATTGTGATTGCATATCAATATGGTAGCGACAGAACGGCATATTGTGTTCACTATCCGCTTCTTCATTGACTGCACGAGCCTGAATAAAAACATCTCGCACCCGGTACTCTTGCCCCAATAGAAAAATCTTATCGCTCCATAAACCACCCTCAAGTTTAACAATAATGCCTGGCCGATAAGTGAGCAGAGGAAAACGGCAATGGTTAAACTCTATTTCATGACTGCGACTTTTTTGTTTTTCAGATTCAAGCTCGAATGCTTTGTCAAATTCAGCTGCAATCGGCTGTCGAACCAGAATATCCCGACGAATACCTGTTATAGCTTGCTGACGGTCAGTCTGCTTTTTACCTGGATTTTCTGAAAAAATGTTCATTAGCCTGTCATTATATCTAGTACTAGCAGGGAACTTTATCTGATGCGATGATATTTCCAGCTTGCTGATCGCAACCGCATCACTATTTTGATCCTTATTCTTGGCAAGAAGATATTCATTACTCTTAAGATTGTATGTAAAAACAGCATTTTGAGAAGCAACATACCAAACTATAAAGTCATAAAAACTGACATTATTATTTTCAGCCCCTAAGGGTAGAGTATTGATAGCAAATTCTTCCTCAATTTCAGGCCAGTCATATTGTATTAATACATTGTTGGTTCTATTGGATTCGATCAACTCTTTGACACTTTTATCCACCAATATATCGCAGGGGAAATGTTGACGCCAGAGAACGAATGCCGGATCAGCAAATTGTATCTGGTAGTGCCTGTACAAAACCAGATCCCCCTGCAAATGCACATTTTCAATAGTAACCTCGTTTAGAATCACCTTATCCATAACCAGGCCTTGTAATTCTATCGGCTCTATTTCTGACTGACTCGATTCATTATCAGGTTTAAAATGGGGCTCAATTTTTAGCAACACCTCAATCAAGGCATCTGTTGTAAAATGGTCAAATATTTTATCTTCTTTAGTCACCAGAGATACCCAAAAGCTAAGTTCCGAAAAAAAACCATAAGGTCTAAGATTGAGCGTAAAGTTTTTTATATTACCAGCAGGGATATTAAATGATTCCCCGGCAATAGTTAGCTTCATAGCGATTTCAAGTGCATCAGTAAACATTTTATTTCCATCTAAGTTAGCAACCATATCTCACAGTAAAATCTTTATATACAGAATCAAATTCCATCACTAAAGATTTTTCTGTCTCCTTTATCCTGCATCGAATTTTAAATGAAATACGAAAGGGATTACTGTCATCAAGCAACGTTATCTCTTCCAGCAGTAATCTCGATTCATAGTGTTCAATATTGTATTTAACTTCTTCCATAATCGCGGCAGATAACTGATCATATGAACTGTGCTGGTTCATATCTCGAATTCCGTACCCTTTAAGAAAGCTTCCATAACCTTTTTTGGTATTGAGCATATGATTTAAATTTTCAACAATGCTCAATAGATACAGATTTTTGTTATCAATATCTTTTTTCTCTTCGAACTTAGTAAAAAAAGTCATTTTCGCATAACCTATTATTAAGGGACGCAACAGTTCATCCCATGACTAACCTGTCCGCCAATACAGATAGAAGCTTGTATTTTTCAACTCGGACCTATCATAAAATGCCACCGCCATCTCATTCAGTGCGTGATCCCATTCTTCACCTTCCTTGAACAGATAAAACTCCACTTCTGCCCCAAAAGAATGTTGAAAAGGTGGGCGTTCAACCTTTTTCAACGGAATACCATGCAAAGCCATTTGATGGATCAGAGACAATCGGGATAAACCTGCCAGTTTAAAATTTTCAATGTTAATATCAGCTACTACCTGATCTTTCTGAATCAAAAGGTAAACATAAGCAGCCTGTCTGATTTCTTGCGGCAACTTGATTTGGTAAACATTATCTTTAAGCTCAAATGGCAAATATGGAGGTCGACTTCGAACCAGTCTCATTTGTTCATTAAGAGTTTCTATAAGGTCTTTTAATGTAGAAAGCTGACTATGCTCATAGGCTGCGCAAATGTTATCTGGCGTTAAATTCCGGTAAAAGCAAACATCGGCATATAGGATATATAGCATTTCATACAGATAATAAGGATGTAAATGTACTTGCGTAGCAAGGTTCGCCAAAAACCTTCTAGCCTTAAATACGCTTTTCAAACATTGCTTCACGCTAAACAAAATGTCACCACTCAGGGCGCTGGCAACATCCATAGATAAATTGTATTGAAACAATTCCAAAGACTCCGCAAGCTCAGCCAAAGGCTTCTTCAGAAATGGCGATCTTCCTACCTGTAACAAAGGGGGAATAAAGCTTAAAGATAACTGCCATATACCCTCTGGGGATTTATCAAACTCGGCCAGCTTAATTGTTTCAGTAATATCCGGATATACCTGTTCCGATGACAGCACCAGAGAATATATAACCCTAGGGATATTTAGATTTGTTTGTTCTTGCCAACCCTCCGACATTTTCCCTTCAGGTTGTGCTTGTTTCAATACATGGAGGTAAACAGCAACGCTTGTTGTTCCTGATACATTAAGGTTAAAGGGTGAAAGCACTGAATTACCCGGCAAGTCCAGCAGCAAACCTGAGCTCATAACCAGACTCATTTCCTGAACAGAAAATATCCCCTCACTAAGCAAGGTCTCATTCAGTTTGAGCTTGCCAACACCATAGAATGGCAAACCATACATATCAAACCTTTGCGCCATATTGGCAAGAATGGAGTCCTGCTGCGCACAAAGATGCTCCGGCAGAAGAGTCTGTCCCATTTCCCAGCTTACGTTAGCTAATCTATCATCCATCGTTTTCACACTTTATGTTGGTGGTTAAAAAACCGTCAAAGGAGTTTGCTTTATATTTAGTCGGCTGCCGAGCAAATACCCGCTGCACCTTAGCGGGTATTTATCTGTC
>JABXKR010000044.1 GCA_013619145.1 Psychromonas sp.
GAGAGTAGCAAACCCAATAAGGGCAAGGCCAACAAGTAAACGGTTATCCGCCGTAATGGCTTTGGATCTTGAACAATAACAAGGGGCGATGGTATTTACCATCGCCCCTTTTGTTATTACCTGAGTATTTGGCGAGTTATACTGTGGTAGCACCAGCACCGGTTTGCGTAGCCGCAACCCCTCTATTGTCACTGTCAGCCAGTGCGGGTGATGTGATTGCCGGCAGCATGGTCAACTACAGCGCCACGGTAACCAACCAGGATAGCAGTGATTGTGCTGCCACAGACTTTGCGGTATCTGCCGACGTTCCGGCGGGCTGGAGTGCCAGCAACCCAAGTGTTAATTTGGCACCGAGCGCGAGTACTACGATCACTTTAAGCGTCACCTCAAACAGCACAGCCACTGATGATCTGTATAACATTATCATTCATGCCGAAAATGCAGCGAACAGCAGTTATAGCAACAGTGCTATGGTGAGCTATGCGATGTTACCCCTCTAAATAGCGCACCTGTTGCGGCAACGGATAGCGTTGTATTACCGTCGAAAGAGGCTCTAGTCATTAATGTACTTGGCAATGATTGGGATCCGGACGGCGACAGCCTGAGCATCAGCGTGGTTAGCCAGAGCCAAAGGCAGCGTGCAAATCACCAGTGATGGACGATTACTTTACACACCAGCGAAGAGCTTTAAGAGCAGCGACAGCTTCAGCTATACCATTAGTGATGGAGATAAAACCGCAACGACAACGGTATCTATCAGCCTGTCCAGCTCAGGTGGAAGCACCGACGGCGGCAAAGGTGGTAAAGGTATAAGTGGCAAATAATCCTTTCATACAACGTAACCAATCAATATGAAATAAAAAGGGGCGATGGTATTAATCATCACCCCTTTTATTATTGTCTGAGTATTTGGCGAGTTATACTGTGGTAGCACCAGCACCGGTTTGCGTAGCCGCAGCCCATCTATTGTCACTGTCAGCCAGTGCGGGTGATGTGATTGCCGGCAGCATGGTCAAGCCACGGTAACCAACCAGGACAGCAGTGATTGTGCTGCCATAGACTTTGCTGTATCTGCCGACGTTCCGGCGGGCTGGAGTGCCAGCAACCCAAGTGTTAATTTGGCACTGGGCGCGAGTAGTACAGTCACTTTAAGCGTTACCTCAAGCCGCTGATGATCTGTATAACATTATCATTCATGCCGAAAATGCAGCGAACAGCAGTTATAGCAACAGTGCTATGGTGAGCTATGCGATCGTTACCCCTCTAAATAGCGCACCTGTTGCGGTAACGGATAGCGTTGTCTTACCGGCGAAAGAGGCAACTCTGATTGATGTGTTGGCTAACGACTGGGATCCGGACGGTGACAGTCTGAGCATCGGCACTGTAAGCCAGGGAGCCAAGGGCAGTGTACAGATCACCTCTGATGGCCAGCTGCTCTACACACCTGCAAAGAGCTTTAAGAGCAGAGACAGCTTCAGCTATACCATTAGTGACGGTGACAAAACCGCTACTGCCACGGTGAGTGTCAGCCTGTCCACTTCTTCTGACGAGAGTAGCAAACCCAATAAGGGCAAGGCCAACAAGTAAACGGTTATCCGCCGTAATGGCAACAATAAAAAGGGGCGATGATTAACCATCGCCCCTTTTGTTATTACCTGAGTATTAAACTAACGCTTTAAGGTTCCTGTGAACCGAACATTAATTCAACGGTATGTTCTTCAGGAGTAGAACCTACATCATCATCCTCTAGTTTTATATACAGTCCGTTAATGCCGTTGATAACTGCATTTATATCAGTAACACCTGTCGCAAATCCAGGGTACAGTTTAATGGTAAAGCCGCACTCATAGACCTCACCTACCGAGATAACAGTATCAACAGTACAGAACTCATAAGAAGAGCCTTCTGCAGGGTCTAATATTATCAGATCTTCCACGTATGGCCCGAAAGTGCCACCTGTTTCGTTTAAAATCCTAAACAAAGCAGGACCAGTCGGAGGATAATCCGTATCTGCAGCAAATGGTTCGTTAAAAATTCTCAGACTAGTGAGTGTTACGTCTTCGATACCACCGTTTGGTATACGAACAAATACACGCGCTTTCATAGCAACTTGCGGCGTAATTTGCAGTGGCACGTTATCAAACTCTACCAGAGCAGGATCACTGTCAAATACAGGGTCGCTAGTAGGATTATCAACATCGTTACCCCAGATTGTTGCCGTATTCGCACGAGTGTCACCTGCATTACCTAGTAGCGGCAGGGTAATTACACAAACTGCATATTCACCCGGTGCTAATTCATAGCCACCACTAAGCGGTACTGAAGCAACCGGACCATCGCTGTCCTCGGTGATGTCACAGTCACCAGTTAAATCAGTGAGAGTGATGCCAACCATATCGTCTAATTTATTGAATATAACATTATCAACACTGCTTGGTAGTACACTGAAGTTGAATGTATAGTCAACATTGACAGGCGTGCCGGTATCACCGGTTTCAGGCACATGGTAGGTGTCTCCATCCGCAGCAGTGCCCGCTGTTTTAATCAATTGAACAGTTGGCACCGCATTTAGGATATCAACAGTCGCAAAAGCTGTGGCTGTGTCTGTATCATTTTCATTGTCTGTCGCGACGGCAGTTACAGTATTAGAATGATACGGTGGAGTACCAAAGTCGCCACTAATGAGTTGAGTGAAAGAACAGGTATACGTTCCCTGAGGTGCAAGTGTGTAACCAACCGCATCCGCACATTCAGTTGACAGATCGAAATCACTATCGGTTAAGCTGCTTAATGTTAGCGGATCGTCCCAATCATCTCCAGATAGAGCTTCGTTTGTAACGATAACAGTAAATGTTACATTACCACTTGGCTCTAGCACAAATGTTGGATTGGGAGTTTTAGTAACACTGATAGCCGGTGGCAAATTGGTTACCTGCACTGTGGTTTCATTAGTACAGTGATCGCCGGCTACGCTAGTGAGGATTGCCGAACAGGTATCACCGTCGGTAACGGGATCACCATTCTTGTCTTCGATTGCCAGTATCACTAAGTCGTCATAAAACTCAGGACTCTGATCATTGGGCAGATCTCTGTCGACGATTTCCACACTAAAGGCACAACTGTAAGTGCCGCTTGGCAGAATTTCACCGCCATTAGCGGGTTGCGAACAGTTGGTCTCTGTCAGATAGACTCCATCTGGAGTCGCAGGCGTGACGGTAGTTGTTGCCCCCCAAAGGTTCAGGGATTCATCGACTGCTTCACCGTATGTACCGTTGGCACCGTTATCAACTTTATCATAAAGTGAGGTGATAAACAGTGAGGTTTGTGTGTTAGTGTTGGTAAAGTTAACTGTATAATCAAACACACCACCTGATTCGGGTAGGCTAGAGGCACTAGTTAACGTCTTGAACACTATTGGTGGAGTTGGTTTAATAAATACATCGATGTTAAAGGTATCACAGTTACATTTTGATTTGTTGTTGGGGATCTGACCAGCATAGGGGTCTTCATCAGTGCTACAGTTATCCCGCTCGATATTATCCCATGCGGCGCAGTAGGTGAAGTCGGCTCGGTTGTCACCGTCTTCATCGGCACACAGCATAGTGATGGATTCACCCGTCAGGGTGTATTCATCAGGACCTAATGCCTTGGTGATATCACCACAAGCATCGCCATCGAGTTCGACATCCGCAGTTTCACCGCTATCGCCGGGCATCGGCAGGATGATGCTACAGTCGCGCAGACCTGGGCCATGCACGATTTGTGGGCTCTCATCTGTTAACGGCAGATAGAAAGTGGTGTCCCAGCGCTCGTTGGCGTTGGTTCGAACCGTCACATCGGCGCTGAAAGTGAACACATCACCCAGGTTACACTCGGCGCTAGGATCGTTCGGTGTAACTCGGGTGATCTCAACATCATTGGCGGTACAGTTAAGCGCATCCTGCGATAACTTATTGCCGGGTTCGAGCAGATAGGCATCAGCCATACAGAATTTTTCAGGATTTTCGCCCATGCCGAGCCAGTCATAAGATCCCGCATATGCCGGCAAGCTGCTCAACCCATATAGGGTTATTAAGCTTATCAGGGTGGTGGCGAACACCTTGATAAGCCGTTTACATATTGAAAGTTTCATAATAATTACCACTCTCTTATTTATGTATAAATAAAAATAATTAATGGCAGCACTAACCTCGTTAACTGGCTGCCGCTATTGGTACTAAGAGACTATCAGCTTATTATAATAAGATGCGCGCTAAATCACACACAATAAATGAGCCTCTGAATAAACAGATTGCAACCTTTAAGCCAACTCTTTAACCAACTGAAACGTAAGGATAAGTTTATTTTTGTTTAACGATTTTTAAGGTTGAGTGTTACAGAAATGCAACAGTGCTTTTGCGGGTGAGCGTCTAACACGCTGTAAATTAAGGAATTGTTATTATTATATGGTGTCCGTTATGTAACGACTGCACTGTCCAAGGTGTAACCCGCCACTATCACGGTAAAAAGCACGGCTACAGTGCACAGGCAAAATAGTTATTTCGTCGTTTTAATGAAATTGAACATGGATGTAACCACCTGAAAAACAAGGGATAAAATATTATGGTATTTATCTATGATTAACTTGGTAATACTGATTGGACGCTGCGATTTACAAATCGTTATTGGCTAAAGGGGAAAATACACAGAGAGGCCATAATACCTCTCTGTTATTGACAGCGGTTAATGCGTAACTATTCAGCACCTCTTAAAACTTAAGGTGTTTTTATACAAAAGAGACTGTAAATGCTCAGGGCTAAGCCATTTATGTCTAGTTCAAGGCGAAAAAGCACAGTTTAGTGGTTTAAATGAGCATTTTTCAACGAAGAAATAGGCTTAAATGGCAACGACCTGAGTAGTTGCAGATTAACCGCTTAGTCCTGCGGCTGTTTAGCAAGTAACTCATCTAACAGTAATACAAAAGTCTCGTAGCTCTGCGCTCCCACCACAAGCTTAGGAGTTATAAGTTGATTATTTTCAATTCGACCGATCACAAAACTGGGTGTGCCTTTAATCCCTAACGACCGTCCATAGGCGATATCTTGTGCAATTTTATCGGCCATCGCTTTATCTGCGAGGCACTCGGAAAATTTGCCCATATCTAATGCTAACTCTACCGCCGTTTGTTGATATAAGGGATCACCGAGTTGTTTCATGTTTTTGAACAGTGCCGCACGCATCGGCCAGTAGGCATTCTGTTGTAAGCTGCAGTTGGCAGCAATCGCCGCACCTTGTGCTTTAGGGTGAAAAGCTAATGGAAAATCTCGGGTCAGATATTTTACTTTCCCACTGTCGACATAATTGCTTTTTAACTTTGTGAAGGTCTGATCGATAAATCGTTTGCAATACGGGCATTGATAATCTGAAAACTCAATAATAGCAAGCTGTGCCTGCGCATCGCCCATTAGTGGGATCTGGCCACCTCCATCAAAGTTAGCTTGGGTTGGCAATGTTTTGTGCTGCGGTTTTTGCGCGTTAGTCGCGATCTCATGAATCTCTTTAACTTGACTGCCTATGGTGGTGATATCCTCTCTCAGCTGTTTGATATCCTGCTTAAGTTCGCTTATTTCTTGTTGTGATTTACCCTCATTTTGCGGCTGACAAGCGATGATAAACTGCAGTGCTAGCAGCGAAAATATGAGTTGTATTATATATTTCAACATTATCTGACTCCTCGTTATTTAAATATTAACTACACCTGGTCTAGCGTTTTCTTTTGCGGTTATCCGTCGCACCATCAGCAAGCCGGAGATGAGGCTTATTTAAATAGATGCTTCTGCAGTTGGCTCAGGTACGTCCTTAACTATAGGTAAGTTTAAGACTAATCCAAGGAGAATATAATGAAAACGCCAGAAGCAGGCTTTCTAGTATGGCAACGAAATTTTCATAATGAAGATAACTGTGTTGAACACCTTAAAAACATAAAGTTAAAAATAGCATCCTTCTTTTATCGGTAACTGTTAAAAATCCTGATTGTGATCTCTAATACAGATGTATCATCTTGTATGTTATACCCTTGTTTATTAATTGACCGATGACTTTTTCTGTAAACTTGCTAAGGACAGCGATATCTCATCCCGCGGTGGCATGAGATATCCTCACCAAAATAATGAAGAATATGACACGTAGTGAAGGCCAGGAAAATTTTTGGGATATTATTATGGAGCTAAGACATGGCTTCAATAACCCCTCACTTGAAAGCGAAATTCAGCATCTTGCTGCAAATCTGACCGTGTCCAATAGATTTCTAATCAAAATGGAAATCATGAACCTTTCTCGGGATGTTCATCGGGTTATTGACCTGCGAACCTTTTTTAAAGACAACTGCGAAAAATTTATTTACAAAGGAATCACCCATTTTCTTGATGAGATATCTAAAAATGAACTTATAAATGAATTAAATAGATATGCAGGCAATTACACGCTTGGTGTCTATAAATATATAATGCAAAAAGCAAAGGCAAGATATAAAGCAAATCCGCATGCCTTATTTAATATCCCTCCAAAAACAGAAAAGATATATTTAACCAAATTTTTCCAGCGAAAAGATGAAAGATTATACTTCACCAAGAAAGTAAGTATTTTCTATAATAGCCCGGAAAAAATGACCAAAAATGCATTTAATAATTTTGCAATCGAAGGCATAACAACTGATATTTCCTCAACAGGGCTATCAATAAAAATACCTAAAGAAAAAATACGTAGAACAGATGGTCTGATTCATGTCTGGATGCACGGTATTGAAGCCGAATTTAAGTTTTCTGATCGTGTGATTATTACCTATGAAATAAAAAATACATTTGAAAAAAATAACCACATATATTTCAGTCTTGACTATCACTGCAAGCAGTTTTCAAACGTAAAAGATGAATTTATGGCCTTTTCAAAAAGCTACCTTGAAGCACAGAAAAAGCGCAACAATCTTCCTGTTGAAAACACAGTAAATGCTATAAAAGTAAAAGCGTCTGAACAGTTCATTATTGCAAGACTAAAATCGCTACCTGTATTTCTTATTGAACAAAATGGTGTTTGGCTGCCTGGCGCTCAATTTAAAACCGCAAATAATACAAACATAGGATTATTCGCCAATATTAATGACAATAAAGACTTCCTTCGCTCTCTTTGTGTATTACCGTCAATACAATCTAGAATATCTTCAGGAGAGCGATTTTATGATTATCTGTTTTTAATGCCAGTCAAAGATAAAAGCAATAAAACTTATTATGTCGCACTGCCACACAAGGGATTGATTGGTAACGATTTTTTAAAAAAAATAGCAAGAAGCGCTCATCAAAAAAACAATCTCAAACTTTATCGGATTGATGGCAATACAACATCACCGGAAGAGCAATGTCATGTTCCAAGTTCACTTCCGTCTTCCGCTGGAGAAGCTTTTGAAACTATGAATCAGCAACCTATTGAACGTGCAAAATCACTTTCTAAAGTACTAAAAAGAATGATTGTGCTAAGTGATTTCTCTGATTCTATCGATTATCTAAACCTTTTGAACGACACCTCCGATAAACAAGAAAACGACGTCAATCTATCTAAATACATATTAAAAAAACCCGTTAAGGCTATTGATATTTACGATGCAGTAGCCGAGACAAATGATTTCCGGACGGAAGATAGATTTTTATGCAATATGAATGTGCTAATACAAAAAAAAACAGATAAAACAAGTGAATTTGTTTCTTGTACTACGCTTAATATCTCAACCAAAGGGTTAAAAATAAAGCTGGCAAAGATAATGGATTTAAAGGTCGGTGATAAGATTTTAGTAGATCTTCATGAACTGCCGGGTAATGGAGATAAAGGCGTTAGATATCAGCCGTATTATATTGCCGGGAAAGACAGTGATCTGGAATATAGATTATGCATTGAAGGAAAAACAGCTGACCATGAGGGTCGGAAAATGATCAGAGAATACATTCATAAAAACATAAACAGCATAAAACCAATGGGTTATGAAAATGAAATTTATGGATTTTCTCGAGTATTAAGAAATATATTTGCAAACAATATTCATCTGCCACATGGAATAACTGCAAGGCATGGCTCTTCCCGATACATAAAAAATATTGCAATATCAGAAAACTCACACATTCCTATTATCAAAAATAACAGTACAGATGACATACTCAATCTTATGGAGACAGATGCATTTAGAAGCGCAATAATAAATAAAATTGAGCTTATAAATAAAGAAAACCCTTATGAAATTCTTTATTTTATTGTTATGTCAAGAACCCGAAGCAATGGTGAAAATTACTTTTTTATAAAACAGATAACAGAATCACAGAAAGACTCTGAATTAATGCCTTTAATGCAAAACCTCAGGTGCATTGGCGACCCCAGATTATTAAGAATAAATTCCACCAAAAAAAGCCGCATATTCAATAAATATTTTCGTGATGAAATGTCATACTTAGAAAGGTTTGCAGTAACCAAAATAAAAGATATTGAATCAGGACTGAAGAATACAATGGGCGTATTTGAAATGTCAGATGTAACCGATCTAATAGCCTAGTCATAAGAGTGAGTTCTTTGTTTAAAGAAATTCAAATACCCGGCTTAGTGAAGCTCTTTTCATTATTTCAATTGAGAGACCGTTAATACTGGAGCCTCGTTCAGCATAGACGTACTTAACAGACATACCTAGCCCTATGACGTAGTTTATGGCTTTTACACCAGCTAAAGCGCAACGTTGTATACTATCGGTTCCGATCAGTTAAGAAGTTGCATCCCTGACAATTATCTAGTTAACTACGTATTTTCCGATGTAATCACAGGCAGATAAAATGAAAGAGTTTTTACAGCATAGAGCCTATCAGATAGTATTTTTCAATGCCCTGGCAACAAGCGGCAGCCTGACTAAGGCGGCAGAAATGCTCAAAGTTTCGGTCTCCCATGTGAGTAAGCAGCTTCACAGCCTGGAAGAAGATCTGGGGGTACAGCTGATCAACCGCAGTACAAGGACCCGCACCCTGACTGAAGAAGGCAGACGTTATGCGGAATACTGCGCGCAAATCGTCTCGCTTATTCAGGAGGCTGATACCCTGGTGACAGATACCCGGGATGAAATTTCAGGCCATATTCGCCTGGCACTGTCACGCTCTTTTGCCACACTGCATATCATTCCTGCCTTGGATAAGCTGCAGAATAAATATCCGCAACTCACCATAGATGTCAGCCTGTTCGATCACAAGGTCGATATGCTGGCGGAGGAGATCGATCTCTGGTTTACCACCTATGAAGATATCAGCGAAGGCTATGTGGCTCAGCGCATCGCCGATACCCGCTTTCTGCTGCTCGCTTCCCCTGAATATCTGCAGCTTCATGGCACCCCGCAGCATCCGGATGAGCTGACCCAACACAATTGTGTTACTTACCACAGTAGAAGCCGTTCTTGTAATAATTGGTCCTTTGCCAGAGGAGATGAAGAATTCAGCATCAGTGTCTCGGGCAACTATCGTGTCAACCTGGCCGAGGCGGTCAGAGACGCGCTGATTGCCGGAAAAGGCATAGGTTATCTTGCCAGTTACCTGCTTACCGACGAACTGGAAACTGGCAAACTGGTGCAGCTTTTGCCAGACTGGCGCGCCAATCAAAAGATGCCTGCTTATGCAGTCTATCCGCGCAATAAGCATTTGCCGGCCAGAGTCAGAACTGTTATTCACTTTCTGAAAGACACTATTGGTAATCCGCCATACTGGGATAAGGCATTAGCTAAGTGGGCCCGGTTTTAACTGCACGGATTTTCCTGACATAAGGTGTAAACCCATGACGTTTTCTCTATGGAAAAGATGTTTCAACTAAAAGCCTATGGGACAACTGACTTAAATTCTCTATTATTGCCTCACATCGAAGGCTGGCCAGACGGCAAAAAGATTCTTTTAACCCTCTGTAAAATGCAAGCCTACTCTTATTTTAATAATTCAGGCGTTTTTCTGTATCTGCGTAACACCAGCAGAACTAAGCGCCTCTTTGGAGACATAATTCATGAGTAATTTAAAAGCCGCAGCACTGAAAGCACTTAGCCTGATTGACCTGACTACACTTAACGATAATGATACAGATCAGAATGTTATCGCATTGTGCCATGATGCTAAAACAGCTGTTGGTAATACTGCTGCAATCTGTATTTACCCAAGATTTATTCCTATTGCGCGTAAGACTCTGAAAGAGCAAGGCACACCGGAAATTAAAATTGCTACAGTAACTAACTTCCCGCACGGTAACAGTGATATTGAAATTGCTGTAGCTGAAACAAAAGCTGCCGTTGCTTATGGTGCCGACGAAGTGGATGTTGTTTTTCCTTACCGCACTCTTATCGCTGGTGATGAGCAGCTGGGTTTTGACCTGGTTAAGCAGTGTAAAGAAGCCTGTGGCGAGATATTACTTAAAGTGATCATCGAGACCGGAGAGTTAAAAGAAGAGCGCCTGATTAAACGTGCCAGCGAAATCTGTATCGAAGCAGGTGCTGATTTTATCAAGACTTCTACTGGTAAAGTACCGGTAAATGCAACACCAGAAGCTGCTGCAATTATGCTTAAAGTGATTAGAGATATGGGTGTTGCCCAGCGTGTCGGTTTCAAACCAGCCGGCGGCGTGCGCAGTGCTGAAGATGCTAAGGCATTTCTTGATATGGCTGCAGAAATTCTGGGTGAAGAGTGGATTGATGCTGAGCATTACCGTTTTGGTGCTTCAAGCCTGTTGACCAGCTTACTTAATACTTTGGAAGTGAGCGATAAAGCTGCAGATCCAGCTGCATACTAACTGCCAGTAAAGGGAGCCTCTGGCTCCCAAAATGTATTGCCAACACTCAAGTACAATACAGCCATAAGCAAGCAGTTGTTTTATTGGTTAGAAAAGGCTCGACATATATGCTTTTAAATCATTACATTAAGCATCACATATTATTCGAACCAACTAAATATTAATATTTCACCTTATTGCATATGGCAAAACAGCAGACTGTAATCTTCATTAAACTGCAATAAACGGGAACCCATATGTGTCCCAAAACGACTTTCAAAGTGCAGATACACGGCAAGACCAAAAAAGGTTTGGCTGTCCGCGCTTTTTCGGATGCCGCTTTCACCCCAAAATTAATATAGCCCCCTTTCTACGATCATTATTGAAGGCTAAAATTTAGAGCCGCCATTAACTAGTTCAACTAACATCCCAAGATAACAATAAAACACTGCAATTATCTGATTGATATTAACAATTCTTTACCTTTAGCTCGTGAAACACAGGGGGTCATGCATCTCTTTTTTTCACTCTTGGTCAGAACCGAGTCTTTATGATCAACATCACCTTCATAATCAACTCTGCATTTACCGCATATCCCTGTTTCACATACGGATTCAACCGTTACACCGTTATTGCGCAGG
>JABXKR010000049.1 GCA_013619145.1 Psychromonas sp.
AGTTTGTATAAGGCTTTGGCTGACTGTCAACAATACCTGTCGCATTGCACTTACCATTACCTAGCCAGTCTTTACACTCCCAGGTATTGCTATCGTCGACAATTTTAAAGCCTTCACCACGACCACGGTGAATCGCCAGCAATGTACTTAACCACAAAAAATCATATTTTCGACGCTACAGGAAGGGCTGCTCTAAAGGTTATATTCTCTAAATAATAGCTAAACAAAAAAGCGGCAATTCAATCTCTTGAATTGCCGCTTTTTTAATATATCACTTGCTAAATATTTGATTATTGAAATTCGAAATATTTAGCGAAGAAGCTCGGTTATTTTCTACTGAACGTCCCACATAGCAGGCGTTACTGCTTCGATAGCATCTTCTGTGGCATCTGGTAATTTATTAAAAAAGTCCAGCCCAGTTTGAAATTCAACTTCATCAACAGTAACAATGTAATTTGCTAAATCAGAAGTTGAGATCGATTCATGAGGAAAAATAAATGCAATCGCTTTTTTAGCTTTAGCATCTAAAATAACTTTATAAAAGTGATTAGGCACAAAAACCCCATCACCAATCATTGATTCAGTACCTGCACTACTCCAAATTGGTCCAGTCACAACATCGAGTTCACCAGCCATGCCTGCCCATGTACGCACTCGAGATTCTAAACCGCCCCAACCAGCTCGATTTAAACCTCCAAGTTGCGGTGCCATATTTGACATTAAGAAGCTTTCGTCACCAGATGCTGCAGTGAAATCCATGGAAGCAAAAGGCGCCAGGTGGCCACGATCATAACCGCTTCCGGAATAATCACTTAATTGCGCTTGATCCTTAAGCGCTAACTGTGGGTCGGGTTTAAAGTCATCTGAGCGATCAAATGTAATGTTAACACTTTCCCTGGTTACATGGTAAGCAACCCACTCAGCAACTTTCTTGGATGGTGTAGCATCTGTATCGAACCCAACAACATAACCTTTACGGCATAACTGTGTATCGTCGCTGGGTGCGCCCTGCATAAGGTGAGTTTCACACGTGAAATCGCTACCATTTGATGTCGGTACAGTTGGGACTACTGGCTCTGTGGGTTCAACTGCATCGCCAGTTACCAGTACTTTAAAATCATCAACATAGGCATCAGCCGACTCAAATTTAACATCAACATCATCAACTGTAACTTTAACATCATAAAATCTAGCGAACAACTTGGCTGTACCTGTCTCCGTTGCCGTAAACTCTGCCCATTTCAACTCTTGCCACTCATTGAGTATTTTAGGGTCAGTGTATTTACCATAAACATTCTTCCCGTCAATACTAAGACCTGTTCTTGCTCTAAGTGCAGCTTTTCCTGTGTGATAAACCCAAGTAGAGATGTTATAGGTATTTCCTTTTACCACTGCTATGTTTTGAACAAAATCAACATTACTTGTCGAACTGACGGTAATTTTAACCGAGTTTTCACCTGATTTTACAGTAACTAGATCTGTATTTTTACTAACATCCCCCCCTGATGATATAGCCCAATAGCTTGGCTTGTTATCTGTCCACTCTTCAAAGCTATTGTTAGCAATAATAGATTTTTCTTCTGGTGTTGTATCCGGTGTTGTATCCGGTGTTGTATCCGGTGTTGTATCCGGTGTTGTATCCGGCGTTGTATCCGGCGTTGTATCCGGTGTTGTATCCGGTGTTGTATCCGGCGTAACAGCATCGCCGGTTTTTAGTACCGAGAAATCATCCAGATAAACAACTTCGTGTCCATTAAAACTCGCAGCGATATCATAAAATTTAACTATTAGCTTAATATTACCAGTTTCAGTTGCCGTATATTCTTTCCATTTAAGTTCTTGCCATTGATTGACTAAATCAGGATCCGTATAGTTGCTATATATATTTGCAGAATCGTTAAGAATAGATCTCGCTCTTAATCCACCGCCTCCAGTATGATAAACCCAGGTTGAAATATTATAGGTATTTCCTTTAACAACAGCTATGTTTTGACTAAAGTCAGTTTTAGCTTGGTCACCGGTATTGACGGTGATTTTAACCGAGCTTTCGCCTGTTTTTAAAGTAACCAGATCGGTGTTTTTACTGACATCGATCCCTTTTTCACCTTCAGTTAATATGTCCCAATAGCTTGGCTTGTTATCTGTCCACTGTTCAAAGCTATTGTTAGCAATAATAGATTTTTCTTCTGGTGTTGTATCCGGCGTTGTATCCGGCGTTGTATCCGGCGTTGTATCCGGCGTTGTATCCGGTGTTGTATCCGGCGTTGTATCCGGTGTTGTATCCGGTGTTGTATCCGGCGTTGTATCCGGTGTTGTATCCGGTGTTGAGTTATCTAACGCCGCAATGGTCACTGTAAAATTAAGCGGGTAAGAAGTGGCCGCGTGGCTATCTGACGCAAAAATCTGGTATTTGAAGGTACCTGCTACTGCTGACGTTAAGTCACCCGAGACAATGCCTGTGTTAGCATCAATGCTTAGCCCGTTTAGTTTGCCTCTGAGTTCTTTTAACTTATAAGTTAGCGCATCACTTTCAGCATCCGAGAAATACTGTGATGCATTGAATTCACCCCATGCATCATCAAGATTTAGAGTGAGCGGCTTTAAAGCGCGACCGTTAAAATTATGTACTGGCCGAGTGTTTGGACTAACAGTCAGCGCTCCCGTTTCTGGGATTTCAACAGCAGGTGAAAAATCGTCCAGGTTCTCATCTTGGTCATCAATAATATTTTTAGCTGCATCAGCCACGCCAGAAGCAAGTTCCAGTTGTTTCTCAACTGCAAGTTCCGCATGGTCAACTAACGTTTTGTGAGTTATCCGCTAAGTAGTCGCCAAAGATAAGTTTACTAGATACAGCTAAACCTGAATCGGTAACAGATTGAACTACTTTTTCTTCCGCTTCGGCCTGCGTCATACCAGGGTTTGCAGCCAACTGCTTAACGACCATGTTAGTTATAGGGCTAGCGACTGTAGAACCCGCTGGAGCAGCGAGAACAAAATCACTTGCCACTAAACCACGAGTGGTATCTATCGTTTGGCCAGAAATAGCCTTGACAAACACAGCATGTGTTTTGTATTCAGTTGGTAAAGTAAATTTGCCATCGGTATCGGTATTCGAGTCTAACTTAATGTCTGCACTATCAAGAGATAGGTTGTCATTCACGTCTACCCATAATTCAGCATTTGATAAATACCCATCTATCGCCCTGACAAAGGAGCTGTCGCCGTCACTACTTGAGCCGCCACAAGCCGTTAACGCCATCACCATTGATGCTGCTAGAAAACCAGTCTTATTCATAATCATTTATTCCTTTAATTGAATCTGAGGGATCGTCAGGTAAAGATTTGTTAATACGCTGACATCCTGTGCATTAATTGATCACCATTAGTTTATTTATGGAGCTTCGGACAAAGTGTGAGCTATAGCTAGAGAATAATAATTACCGCCGATCATTTTTTGTTCACTAACAAAATATGTTGTTTTTTTGTGGGAATTTTAACTGTGCAATGGCATTGTGATGAGCGAAGGAATTACTGCTTAAAGGGAGAATGGGCACGGCTAGCGCATTTTAATTCCTGATTCTAAAAGGGTTGAACGATAATCATCGTCCTGCTCTGTCATTTTCTTTTTGCGTGTCATCTTGTTTAAATAATGCCATGGCTATTTTACGCATCACATTAAAAGCTAATGGGCCTCGTTTTTTACGTATTCGTGATTCGTCTTCTCTGAATGTCATATCAAGCACCCAGTGCATACTTTCAACTTGCCAGTGACTGCGCATCAATATTAAAACTAAAATGTGATTTCATTACGAGAGATAAATGCTCTGTTGAAAGCAGTTTTTGTTTGTCAGATAAGGGAGGGGGGGAGGATAGCAATCACACTAATAAAAAAGGGTGTTATCTTAATTATTTAATGTAATTGCTATTATTTATTGCAGTTAAATTAGGCAGCCGCTTATCCGCTAATTAGCAGATAAGCGGGGCTTATTACTTTGCTTTACGGCGACGTAAGAAACCAAAACCTAATAGAGACATAATGCCGAACATACCAAATGAACCACCACCGGTATTATCATATTCAGGCACGACAACTTTAGGCTCTAAAGAATCAGCGCCAGCTACTTTAACTGTCATTGATACTGTCGAGTTAGGTACTATTTCACCATCGCGTTTCAGTGTCATTGTTGCAGTATATAAGCTTGATTTAGCTCCAATAAGCTCGAGGCCTAAGACCTGTTCACCATCTGCAGTTAGCGCAACTTTCGGTGAAGTAACTTTACTCATATCAACATAAACATTGCCATCTAGATTGCTTAGCGTTATCTCTGCTATGTCACCTGTTAACGCACCCGCTTCTGCTGGAATGGTGTAAGGAACATTAATGAAACCACCTGCTTTTGTAAGGTGTACAGGTTGACCGCTGTCGGTTTCACCTGGTGTGTAGCCAAGTACCATAATCGCAGAATCATGATCAGACGAGCGGAAAACATCATCTGCATAAAACGCATCGGCGAAATCACCTTTACGATCTTCGTTATAATCATATAATGGTGATTCTGCCGCATTAATATGCCAATCGGCAGCATCAACAAGACGATCTTTTAGTGATGGTGTGATTAAAACATGATCCAGAGAACCGATTTCATCCTCGTAAGAATAACTCCAGCTCGTTTTTCCATGTTCAGCATCTTTCATGCCTACGGCATTTAAGTATCCGTAAGTTTTTGTGATCACTTGACCATTTTCGCCGAACTGTGGTTCTTTGCCGATAAAGGTCTTACGTGCTGCTTTTAATTCTTTAGCAGTGGGGTTTTCAGTTAAGACTAACATTGGATCTTCTTGAGCGTAAGAGTTCATATCACCCACGATCACTTTGTCACCACTAATTTTATTTAGCTCTTCGCCCAGTTGAACAGCTGCGGCAACACGGAAGTTCTCACAGTTGCCCTGGAGGTCATCATTAGAACCAAATTCATCAAGAAGCGCTTTGTCTTTGTTAAAGCTTAGTTTTGTTGTATCACCAAATTCAACGCCATCCCAATCTTCAACACAAGTAGAGCCTTTTGATTTGAAATGGTTAACAGCAACGGTTAGTTTTTTACCGGTTTGGTTAACAATAAAGGTTGCTGCTAATGAATCGCGCATGTAATTATCGCCGCTTTCTAGCACTGCGTTGGTGTAGTTTTTGACTACAACACCATTATCATTCACAACTGGATCGTCATGTTGAGATGGCATTGGAATAATCTTCACCGCATCCAGAGTCACTTTTGCCGGACGATACAACATACCTGAAGCAATTGCATCACCACCGATTGAATCGTCGGCATCGATAATTGTATCACCATTACTGTCAAAACCGATGAATGCATAACGATTACTGCTTGAGTTGTCTTTCGATTCCTTACTCAGTTTGACTTCGTCATAGGCTAAATTAATTTCATTCACTAATTCAGTAATAGCACTGGTCTCACCGAAGCCGTTATTTTCGATTTCCATCAAACCGACGATATCTGCATCTAACCCCTGAATAGCAGCTACAATTTTTGCTTTTTGCTTCTCATATTCGCTAAATGATGTAGCACCACGGTTGTCACCATTATTGTTTTGCGCACCGCCAAATGGTGAGTTGAAGTAGTTCAATACGTTTTGCGTAGCAACTTTAACCTCAATATCACCAGAAGCGACTTCAGCTAGGGCTTTTTTAAGAGCATAACGGTCTTGTCTAGGTGTATTGTGGGTGAAGTTAGCACTCGTCAGTGTATTTGAGACCGTAAAGGTATAGATATCATTATAACTGTTGTATGAGATCACACCCTCAAGACCAGTTACGCTATCATCGATACGGATGTAGTTATTTGCTGGATCTGCGCTGAAATCCGGGTAATAAGGAATGTCTCCATCGGCTGCTTTAGTTTCAGATTCAATAAGAAGGCTGTAGTCTTTATTCTGCGCATTCGCGGCAACAGCTGCAGAACTGCCCGCAACATTCTCCTGGTTTGGCTGCATGTTCGGGCGCTTATAAGAAAGCACCATGTTGTTACGGAAGTTAGAATAATCAAAGCTGAACGTACGTGCTACGCGCATACTCTGATCACCATCTTCATCAGGGTTGATGTCAAGTGGCAGGCTGACAGGTTGGCCGACATAACGTGCGAGAGTTGCTTTGAATGAACCGCCGTCTTCAGGGAGCATTTGTACAACCTGTGGACCAGTATCTGCCGCGTAGGCGGCAAGTGTTGCAAGGCCTAAATCAGTGAAATTGTTTTCACTTGTGTCAGTGCCAGCAACGTCACGTATTTGTTCGTTCCAGTTATTAAAAACATGACTACTACTTTGTGCTGGTGTTACATCTCCGTCTGCAAAGCGACGGATGAAGGTTTTGTTTGCTCCCCAGTCACTATCGGTACCGATCACATCAAGAGTGGTTGAACCATCAACAAGTGCTACGTGGTCATCACCATTGAAGTTCATACTGTTGTATTTTGCTTCATCATATGTACCAGAGAGAATTACTCGCGCACTGTTAGCGGTCACTGCTGCCAGTAGTTCAGCCTCGGCGCCGCCATTAGCAATCACGATCGTTTCACCAGCACCGATTGTAACGCCTTCAAGTACATTTTCCTTCGCAGCATTCTGTATAACATTATCATATGAGCTATATTGCAAAGTATCTGTTGCTGTAAATGTATACTCCGCACCATAGTTTGTTAATTCAATCGCTTTATTGTTTGCTGTTCCTTCAACATATTCAGTAATTAAAATGTTGTTTATATCGGCGTATGCGCCTGCTGAAAGTACACTGCCGATAGCAAGTGCTAATATTTTCTTGTTCATAATTTGTTCCTTAAACTATTTTCTTAAGTATTTTCTAGGGTTAGAAGTAAACGCGAGCGTAAGCGTATGCATCTTGTGCTGCTTCGCCAAAATTGCCTTCTACAGCAAAGATAACCGATGAAGAGGGTTTGAAGTTCACGCCCACTGTTCCCCAAGTGCGCTCATCGCCCCAAGAGAAATCCGCTTTACCATATTGTGCGTTTTGTATTGCCCACGCTTCATATTCTTCGAAGTTATAAGATCCGGTAAATTCCCATTTCTCGGTTAATTTATAACGGGCAGAAACTAAACCGCCTTTATTTCTAAGTGTCTGATAATCGTTATAGGTCTTAATGGGATTAAGGGGATCAGTGATATCGACAGGCGTCGATTCTTGTGCGATATCTTCATCTTCTACATATGCATTAAAGCCGATCGCAATACTTTCTGTGATGTATGCACGAGCACCAAATGCAAACAGAACTTGCTCACCATATTTAGATTCGCCATCAGAGCCTGTACGAGTTTCTGCTCCGGCAATAACATCGACATAATCAGTGAACAAACCAAAGTAACCATTTATAACATCACCATATGCAGCGCCTGATGAACTTTCTCCCTCATAAGAGTAAGAGACTCCCGCCTTGAAGTTAGACAGGTTACCTTCATATTTTAATGTGTTGGCCTGATCGCCTGCTTCACCTGTTTCTACTGTGGTATCAAAGGTAAAATCACCATATTTATCGTAATCATCCAGCGCGGTATCAGTTAAACCAAATTCAATAGCATGGTTGTCAGTAAGATGATAACCGATAAACATTTTATCGATGCTCAGTACCATATCACCCGAGCCATATTTCCAATTTTCACGTTCATAATCGAGTTCAAGGCGGTAATAAACGGCTTGATAATTACCTTTAATGCCCATTGTTGCAAAGCTGTCATCTACGTAGCTTTTGTCTTGGAAAAATTCAGCATATTCATAGTTAGGGCTAATGTGTCCGCCCACACCTACTTCACCATATAGCTTTAGGCTGTCTCCATTATCTTTTTCATAGATAGTGGCGGCTTGTGTATTTACCCCTACAAACAGTGCAGAGAGAGCTATGCAAAGGGCTGTTTTCTTAAACATTTTGTTATCCTTAATTGAATGTTATATGCACGTTATTGTGCGGCTTTATAGTATGTTGTAAGTAATTACTCCCGGTCTTGGCTGTGAAAATTGACAGCACTAGGATTGAGAGTGACTACTTAGTTAATCAATTTGTTATTGGTAAGTTATTTCATTTTTTGGAGCAAAATCAGCTATATCAAGTGGTGAGTTTGCCTGGATGTAGTCTTTTAATACTTCAGCATCTACATAACCTGTGTTGACATAGGATGGATGAGCTGTGATTTTCGGGTAACCGTCACCACCTGCTGCATTAAATGATGGAATTGTGAAACGATATGTGGCGCTTAGATCAAGCGGTTTTCCGGCAATAACAACATTTGTTACCTGTTTATTTGCGACAGTCATTGAAATGCCTGCAAATTGTGCATAGGCACCGGAGTCTTTGCTTTTGGTGGCAACTTCGTTCAGGTAATTAATGACTTCATTACCTGTCATATCGACATAAGTGATCGTATTGCCAAATGGCTGCACGGTTAATACGCCTTTATAAGAGATCTCACCCGCTTCAAGAGAAGCTCGAACACCACCTGAGTTCATAATTGAAAAGTCAGATTTAGCGCGCTGCATATGCGCAGTGGCAATTAAACGTCCTAAGTTAGTCTGATTATTACGCACGATATTTCGTTCGCCTTGCAGTAAACCATTGCTTTGACCGATAACAATACTTAATGCTGCTTCGCCTTTTTCCTGGAATGGTTTTAGTGTGTTTAATACAGACTGGTCTTGTGCTATTTCATCTTGAATAAATACGCGAACCTTTTTACCTTCAGCATTTTTAACTTTTTTCTTCAAATTTACCGGAATCAGGTTATATGACTGCAGAGTGAATTCACCATTTTTAAAAGTGTAATCTGCACGACCTACATATTTCCCCCATTCATAGGCTTGTACGATATAGGTGCCATTCTGCACATCTGGTTTACATGATTGACCCGGTTTAAAGTTAGCGTATTGGTTAGGGCCTTCCATACATACAGGCTCTTGAGAGTGACCGCCGATTATCATATCCAGAGAACCTTCCTCAAGATAACGAGCCAGTTGTACATCACCTGGTGCATTAGAGCCACTGTCACCATTGAGGTAATGTCCCATATGGGTGGTTGCAATGATTACGTCGGGGCTATGTTTGCTTTTGATTTCAGCAATAACACGTTTTGCTTCAACTTTTGGATCGGTAAATTTAACTTGTTTGATGTATTCCGGATTACCAATTTTGGCTGTGTCTTCAGTGGTTAAACCGATAACGGCAATCTTTACGCCATTTTTATTAAAGATTTTATAAGCATCAAACATGCGTTTGCCGTCTTTGTAGATATTGGCGGCAAGGAAGGGGAAGTCTGCCCAATCGGCTTGTTTTGCCAGTACATCAAGCGGATTATCAAACTCATGATTACCGACTGCCATCGCGTCATAGCCAATCATATTCATACCGATAAAATCGGGCTGCGCATCTAGCAGATCAGACTCAGGGACACCTGTATTAATATCTCCACCAGATAAAAGTAGCAGTGAACCACCTTTAGCTTGTACTTCAGAGCGGATATTATTAATCAGAGTGGCGCGTGCAGCCATGCCGCGTTCTCCATATTTATTCTGCCAGAAATTGCCGTGGTTATCATTGGTATGCAGAATGGTAAGCTTATAGTCTTGATCTTTAATCCACTCATGCTGAGCTGTTTCAGCCAATGCTGAACTTGAGCATCCTGCTGCGATAACTAATGCTAAGCTTGCGAGTGTAAAACGTTTGTTATTCATAAATTTCATCCATTAAATTAAATCAATTTTCTAATAAATAGTGTCCAAATTATTACTATTTATAAAAATGCCGCGCTTTGAATAGGTTCAGTTTATTTACTAAGCAACTAAGAAAATGAGAGGTAACTCAATAGAATAAATATTTCTCATTGATTATTTGTTCAGTTTACAAAATCTGTTGTTTACTTGGTGTTTATCTGTTTTTGAGCTGTTAACGCGATTTTTTTATGGATAAATAGCAGCGGTTCTGTTGCTTTTTGCTGAGAGGGGGAGATTATTTTATGAAGGGGGATCCAAACTGCCTAATAATAATATTCAGGCAGTTTGGCACATTTAAAAGGAGAGTATTTTAAATGTGTTAAGCGATTAACTTTTTAGCTTTTTCACTCTCTGTTGTGGTTTTGCTTTCAGGAGAGTATTGCTCCATCATTGTTTCTGCTTTTTCTACCATATTCGTGCTTCCGCAGAAAAATGGAACCCGCTGATGCAGCTCCGTCGGCTCAATATCCATGATACGTTTAAAGCCATCACTTGCTTTACCGCCAGCTTGTTCGACCAAAAATGCCATCGGATTACATTCATACAATAATCTCAGTTTTCCTTTTGGTGTCGATGCGGTGGATGGATAGATATAAATGCCGCCTTTTAATAAATTACGGTGAAAATCAGAAACCAGAGAGCCGATATAACGAGAGGTATAAGGGCGGTTTGTTGGCTGATCTATTTCCTGGCAGAATTTCAGGTATTTTTTTACACCATCAGGAAACTTAAGGTAATTACCTTCGTTGATAGAGTAGGTTTGGCCACTTTCCGGAATGCGTATATTTTCATGGGAAAGGTAAAACACCCCAAGAGAAGGATCACAAGTAAAGCCGTGAACACCATGCCCTGTGGTATAAACGAGCATGGTTGATGAACCGTAAACAACATAGCCGGCCGCAACTTGGCAGTGGCCAGGTTGTAAAAAATCTTCTAATGTTGTTTGTTTGCCCTGGGGGCTGACGCGACGATAAATTGAGAAAATCGTGCCAACAGATACATTGACATCAATATTTGTTGAGCCATCAAGAGGATCCATTAATACAACATATTTGCTGTTTACACCTCGCTCACTGTCAAAAATGATAAATTCATCTTCTTCTTCGGATGCAATACCACAAACTTCGCCACGCGCTTCGAGTGCCGCTTTAAATGTTTCGTTTGCGTACAGATCCATTTTTTGCTGCACTTCACCTTGAATATTTTCAACGCCTGTAGCACCTATAATATCAACTAATCCAGCTTTATTGATTTCTCTATTTACCACTTTTGTGGCTAATAGGATTGAACTGAGTAAGGATGATAATTCACCGCTAGCTTCAGGGAAATCCTGCTGTTTTTCAATTATGTATTCGCCAAGTGTGATCATGTGTTTCCCTTATGATGGTCAATAGCTTTATTTATAGTGATCAGTTTTCAGGACTGTACTGAAATATTCCCTGTTGCAAGAAATATTTAAGTAAAGTGAATCTTAATTTCGTTGAAGTTATATAACCCACTTCCATATTAGAAGTGGGTTATAAGGATGATTTAAACTAGCAGTTTTTTCGCCGCCGCAACTACAATCGAGATTGCGCTAACTTCAGTTTTCTTCATTGTCGCTTCATCAGGAATCTCCTGCTGAGTACGGTTTACAATCACACCGGCAACACATGCCGCACGCCAGCCTTGTGAAGCACACATGGTAAATAGCGTCGATGATTCCATCTCATAGTTAAGTACGCCAAGATCCTGCCACTCCTGCATTGAACCTTTAAACTGACGAGTGATACGACCTGAAACTGTATCGTAACGTTCCTGGCCAGGGTAGAAAGTATCAGAAGATGCAGTAACCCCGATATGCGGTTCAACACCTGCATCACGACAAGCCGCAACCATTGCAGTTGTACATTCAAAGTTTGCTACCGCTGGAAATTCCATTGGCGCAAAATGCAGACTCGCGCCATCAAGACGAACAGAAGCTTGCGTGACAATCACATCGCCAACATTTACTTGCGGCTGAATTGCACCCGTTGTACCAACACGTAAGAAGGTAGTGACACCTAGTTGAGCTAGCTCTTCTACCGCAATAGAGGTTGACGGGCCGCCAATACCAGTTGAACAGATAACAACGGCTTTACCATCGATATAAGCAAGGTAGCTGGTATATTCGCGGTGACTTGCAAGGAATGTAGCACCTTCCATCAGTTCTGCGATTTTTTTAACACGTTCAGGATCGCCCGGTACAATTGCCAAGCTCGCCCCGTCTAACATTTTTTTAGTTAACCCTAAATGAAATACATCTGACATAATTAAAACTCCTTCAATTATTGATAATAAAATTTCTTTTTAGTACTTAAACTTGCTTATAAAGCATTAGCTGTATTGATGATATTTTCAACCGTGAAACCGAACATTTTAAATAACTGTTCAGCAGGTGCTGATTCGCCAAATGTTGTCATACCGATAACTTTGCCGTTCAGACCTACATATTTGTACCAGTAATCCGCAATACCCGCTTCAATTGCAATACGTTTAGTAACGCTAGCCGGTAATACAGACTCTTTGTAATCTGCGCTTTGTGTTTCAAAAACATCTGTACAAGGAATAGAAACAACACGTACCGCTTTACCTTGCGCAGTCAGTTCATTGTAAGCTTCAACTGCAAGCTGTACTTCTGAACCCGTTGCAATCAAGATAATCGACGCTGGATTTGCACTGCCAAACTCTTTACTTTCAAGTAAGACGTAACCGCCTTTAGCTACATCAGCTAGCTGCTGTGCATCACGAGGCTGAGGTTTGAGGTTTTGACGGCTGAAGATAAGTGATGTCGGACCATCAGTGCGT
>JABXKR010000036.1 GCA_013619145.1 Psychromonas sp.
ATCGTAGCGATTTAATTTGCTGTGATATTTTAGCTCCTACACAGAGCTGAATTAATATTTAATAGAATGGTAAACCTTTGCGGGTTTGCCATTTTTTTTTGCTAATTTTAAAGTAAAGTGGCTAAGTTATATTGGCCACTAATTTGTAGGTTTGTAAGCACCTCTCTTTTAGTCATTTTATATAACTAAGAGGTGTCTAGTAAATTGGTGGCGATATAGTCTAAGGCGCAAAGGGGCACAAAGCGCCTTAGAACTTTTGCACTATTTATCTGTTAGATTACCCCATTTACGCTCGCTTTCTCCCAATTGCGAGCGTCAAATTTTGCAAGTAACCCACTTTGAAAATGCAAAAATGGCGATTACTCATGCATGTTCGCAATTTTTTGTGTCATTGACTTATCACATTTTGGGGCACAAAACGCCTTAGTTTTTTGCTCTCAAATATCATCCCGCGCTTAATCTCTTGATTTTAAATAATATAAGGTTTGGATGTCCTACCTTTTTCTAATCAAGTGATCTTTTCCTTAGTGTAATGCTTTTCAAAATTGCTTGTCAGCTTAGCTGATACCCATTGTTCTAAGGGAATAACAACTCTTATTTTCATTAAAAATAGCCAGCCGTAAAAGCATTAACCATAGCGGCATTTCTTTGTTTAAAATATTCAGGAGACAAGCGAGTAAGCTTTTCTGATTAGTTATTGCTGTATTTATTGATTCCAAGCGGGAGATAGGAGCATGAAAAAGTAAGCTGCTGGATAAATCACTGCTTATTTTGGATTGTGACGATGATCAAATAAAAAAAATCGAGAATGAAAATGATGAATTACAGAGTCGTAATGATAACTGCATTATATCAACACTAGAATAATATCGCTCTGTAAATTCATTCATTTTAGAGGCGATTGTTATGCTGAAAATATCTGATTCAAGTGTTGAAGGGGCTTACCAAAGTAAACGAAAACTTAGCAAAAGAGGTTGATGTTATCCTCCATGCTATAGGTGGGTTAGAAAATATTAGGTGCTGTATCAACTCTTTGAGTCAGTCACCTTTGTAAATGAATCCGGCGTTAATGACCCCAAAGTTAATGAACCCGAAGCTTTTGAACTAACCATTATCAGCACTAATGATGTGCATGGTTATGGCTTAACACCAACTGATGAAACTATCGGTTTCAGCCGCATGGTGGGTTATGTAAATACGCTTGAAGAGCAAGGAAAAGAGGTTCTGCTGCTTGATGCGGGAGATATGCTCGCCGGTAATGCAGTTACAAACCTTGATAAGGGAGCAAGTGCGATTGAGGCATTAAACGTTGTCCAATACGATGCCATGACGATGGGAAATCATGCCGTAGATTTTGGTGAGGAACGATTCCTGGTACTACAAACGAAAAGGAATTTCCCATATGTGGTCGCTAACCTTTTCCCAGCAGGAGAAAACAGTGAAAACGGTGAGCCTATTTTTGAACCTTATAAGATTAAAGCGATCAATGATGTCAATGTCGCTATCGTGGGTCTGGTTACACATCAATATTCTGGCACAGAATTTTATTACGAAGATCCAGTTGTCACCATGAACAAGCTGATGCCTGAATTAGAGGCACAGGCAGATGTAATTCTTGTTATTGCCCACTTAGGTGATGAGGTGAGCGAGCTTAGTTCCACACGTCTTGCAGAGCAGGTAAAGGGAATAGACGTTATTCTTGATGGACATGACCATGTTGCCACACCTGAAGGTAGAGTGGTTGGTGGTACACTTATCGTTAATTCCGGTGACAATATGACAAATATTGGTCGTACAACTATCTCTATCGTCGGTGATAAGGTAGTTTCTAAATCGGCTCGACTTGTGGACATGACGGATGAGACATTAAAAAGTTCTGATGATGAAGCTGTATCTGCCGTTCTTGACGCCATTAAAGTGAACGCTGATGCCGTATTAAGTGAAGTGGTTGCCGTTTCACCAGTCCGTCTTGAAGGAGAAAGAGCAATCATCCGTACAGGTGGTACAAACCTTGGACGACTGGTTAGCGACGCTTTCAGAACGAAAAGTGGTGCAGATATCTCTCTTATGAACTCAGGTTGGATCCGCGCAAGTGCATCAGCAGGAGATATTACTCTGGGAGATGTATATAATATTCTGGGAATGGCGGAGCAAACGGGTGGGCTAGTCACTATTCCAATGACAGGCGAACAAGTGCTTACTGCCCTGGAAGCGAGCTTTTCAGCAGACTATGTAGCGGAAACTGGCTTTGAGCAAAACGGCTTTTTAATGCAGGCAAGTGGCTTAACATTCGATGTTGATCCGACAAAAGATGTTGGTAAGAGAATCAGTAATGTTTTCGTTGGCGAGCAAGCATTAGTTGCAGACCAAACATATAGTGTTGCTGTCGTAGAGCTGCTGAATCAAATTGCTGCCATGTATGGAATGCCATATTATGCTGGCGAAAAAATAGAGTCGCACGGGGAAACTACCGATATCCTGGCTGAGTATCTAAAAACTGAAGAAGATGCTTTCACACTTATCGAAGATACGAGAATGAACATCATCAAATAATATTCAACTTATATTAGTTATAGTGTCGGGAAGAGCAAACTTCCCGACACTAATTCAAAGATTCCAG
>JABXKR010000056.1 GCA_013619145.1 Psychromonas sp.
AGATGTGTATAAGAGACAGAAGTTAGACTATTGAAGACTTCGAATCAGATTACTCATGATGAACATTTTGAAGCAATGGTCAGCAATAAAGGAATATATTGTATTGATAACACAAAAAAAGGACATTTTACAGACAGCGCGGATGATGCCGAAAAAACCTTCCAACCATTAGAATTGATTACTCGGGACCCTAAAGAAGCGATTGAGGGGGCGGATGTGGTCATGATTTTCATTCAAACCACATACCATCGGGCTTTAGCTGAAAGAATCGCAAAATATTTTCAAGATGAGCAGCTGGTTATCTTAATTCCTGGATATGCAGGTAGTATATTCTACAGCCAATTTTGCGATAATAGCCCAATCTTTGCCGAGGGTGAATCTACCCCGAATGACGCAAGAGTGGTTGAACCTGGCACCGTGAAAGTATTATTTAAAAATGTCAGAAATTCACTGGCATTTAATCCCGCCGCAAGAACGGAAGAGGGAATGGCCGTTGCATCCCGTTTGTTTCCTGCCTACAACATTGAAATGAATAGTGTTCGAAAAAATATATTCGAATCTGCATTGCATAATCCCAATATCATTGTTCACACAGTGGGACTGTATGTTATGTATCCAATGCTTGAGTATTGTGCAAAACATCACCCTGATGAAGTTCCATATATGTACAGAGACGCACTTTCAACTGAAATGGCATGGCTGATGATAGAAAAATTGGACGCGGAAAAAATGGCGGTTTTAAGTGCGCTAGGCTGTAAACCAATTCCTTATCTAGACGCGTGTTTATTCAGAAATGAAAAAGATCTGACGCAAGAGCCTCGAGAAGTTTTTGAAAGCTATAAAATCTCATCACCTCCAGGGCCTTATAGTTTCGATAATAGGTACATAACTGAGGATGTTCCTATGGGGCTGGTTTTATTATCATCATTAGGTGAAAAATTAGGTATTAACATGCCTGAGTGTAATCGTTTGGTCGAGATGTGCGGCGGCATTTTAGGAAGAGATTTTTATAAAGAAGGTAGAACGCTGGCTTCGCTAGGGTTAGATGAACTCACAAGGGAAGGTTTATTAGATTTTGTTGTGGGAAACATCGCGCCAACCAAAAAGCTAATTGCATCGTAACGAACTGGCATCCACACTGATTTTATCTTCCTCCTTGTTGATATAAGTGCATGGCTAAGCCAAGGCATACCCAGGTTTGCTTGGAGGCAACTTCATACTACCACCTTGTAAATCGGGTGGTTAAGAGGAGCTACCTGATGGGCGATGATAGTGTCATTAGTAGCTTCATATATGTATTTGAATAAAACGGTTAAAAAATATTTTACGTTAACAGGTGTAAATAAGTAATCGCCATTTAACAAGGCACTAAAATCGGACAAAAAACTGTAGTGGCTAAATCAAATTGGCCACGGATTTGTAAGATTTTTAAGTCGTAAAAGGGTACAAAACGCCTTAGGGATTCCAACTGTCAACATGCTTTATAATAATCAATTCACTTCGATATCTCATTTCTGGTTTACAAAATAACATTAAGATTTTTATCGGAATAATATTGAGTGTCCAGTCTTTTACCAAGACCTAAAAAAACGGGGACCAAAGCCTAAAAATGACAAGTAAACAAAGCAAAACAAAAACAAGTTATTACCGCAGGCTTCTCGTTGCTTATTTGATCGATACTGGCATCAATACGCCACCGCTAATTTTAGAAGCTACGGGGATGCCTAGACGCACTTTGCAAGACACAATTAAAGCCCTTGCGGAATTGGATATAGAGTGCGTGGATGCTGGCGGTACAATAAATAAAAGTTATTCAATAAAGTCATGGGGCGCTATCAACAGAGCTTGGATTAAAAATAACTTACAGCACGTCAAGGACGTTCTCGAGTCTTGTTGAGTTAATTAATATTTAGTGAAAGTAAATTTTTCATCAATGAAGTGGTCAAGTATATTTGCCACAAATTTGCGCCTTTGTAAGGCTCTTTGGGGGCGTTTGCGAGTTAGCTTTCTAAGTCGCAAAGGGAAACAAACCGACTTAGCTTTTTGTTTAAGTCGAGTATGATATTTCCTTTAATGTAATGATTTAAAAGAATAGTAAGGTATGGATGTCCTCCCTTTTATTCTTTCCATGCAGAAAACTCTAAGCTCTGCTGGCTGCTCTACTACTTTACATAGCGCATCGTAGGGATGATGTTTATGCTGCTGGTGGTCTTTTTGATTATGTGCAAAGCGGATTCAGGAATGGTTTATCCCTGAGTGATTAGCTTATTGATTACTATAGAGGGGGTTGCGTTTAACTTAAAGCGGCTATCGGCGAAATAGAACGAATAAAGGTTTGGCCGTTTAATATCTCGTGTTATAACAAGTTAATCAACTAGACTAAAAGTAGTGCCTGTTTAGGTATTGGTTTTAAATACAATCTACTTGATAGACGCTTAATATATTATTAACAATGTTAATGGAGAAATTTATGTCTAAAGGTCAAGATTCAAAAAAAACAGTTAAAAAGAAACCTGAAAAATCGTTGAAAGAAAAGCGCGAAGCGAAAAAGGAAAAAAAAGCGGGTAGGTAATTGATGCGCTGCTTAATAATAGATACTCAGTGTTAACAAAACCCTTAAAGCATTTAAGTTTGGCAGTCACTTGCCAAAATCATTTATATCTTCCTAACTATATTACTAAGCCGGTTTGCAATGCAAAGCGGCTTAGGTATTTCAGCTCTCTAATCTAGAAATAGTTAATCTCACTCTAGGGCTTAATCCCCGTTCACAAATATGATAAATACCTGAGCTGCAATGCGCTTTATTACCTGTGAAAGGAAAAAGCATGATGCAATCGCCATTTAAAAAAAACGCTGAGAGTAGGATGAACCCTAGTTTAAATTCTTGCTAAAACAGGGATTTATTTGTTTATATGATCCTTACATCAGAGAGATATTATGAAGCAAGCAAACGTTTACCAACCTTTTTTGTTTTCAAGTTTCCAACGCAGACATAGCCTTACGTTAAGTGATTTAAAATGGAAAGCCTTTGAACAGCATGATTTTTTAGGGGATGGTGAAGACTGGGCTCTGCTACTGGAAAATATGCTTTCAGAAAAGAACCCTGCGTTACTGGAAAAACTCACCTTTGGTGATGAGACTCTGATGTTTTGTATTCGCAGCGCAGATAAAGATGCATTGCATGAAATAGCAGAAATGGTCTTTGCATTTTATGATGATGAGGCTTTATTAGATGCCTGCATCACCCGTTACGCTCAATATGAATTTGAGCCTGAGTTAGTTTGATTATAATTGTAACCTATTGGTTCGCCCCTAGATTTGTAGACAACTCATATTATATCGGGGGCGAAAGCGAGTTAACTTTCTAAGGCGCACAAAGCGCCTTAGCTTTACGACTTTTTCTTTAATGTAATGATTTAAAGAATAGAAGGTATGAGTGTCCTGCCTTTTCTGGTGGGAAAGACGCCATCACCTCTCTAAGCTGCTGTCGCAGACACAGAGCCCTGTGATTCTTCGTTGCTATTTTCGTTCTTAGTTTCGTACTCAGTTTCGTACTCAGTTTCATTCTCAGTTTCGTACATATCTTCTTGAGAATCAACTAGCTGCTTAATTAACTCAGGAAGTTCATTGCGGTAAAAGGCGGCGTTATGGCCACTCGCGGCGGCAGGTAATGAACGTACAAATAAGCTAACTTGTTCTTGTACAAGATCGAAGTTAATACTATCGGGACCACCGGTCGGCATAGCGCTGATAACGTTCTTAAGCAACCGTTCACAATGTTCTATGCTTTTAATTGTAACTGGTTGAAAAACAAAGAAGTTATTAGCAATGCGATAGACCGACTCCTGTCCTCTTATCGTTAATATTTCTTGTTCGACTAGTCGTTTCACATCTGCCTTAAAATTATCTTTTATTGTAGCGACACGTAAAACAATGGCTTTCTTATTTTCCTCTATGACCTTTCTTTTCTGCGCTTCTACATAAAAATAGGCAACGACAAGTATAACTAAAACGGGTATTACAAAATATGCAATAACTTCTAACATTTAATACATCCAATATTTAGCATCGTCCAGTCAGCAGACTAATAAATTCACTTAACCAGACCAAAGAATTTTAATACCAACTAAGTTTTAACAAACTCAGCCAGCAATTTACCACAAAAAATAGATCTTCAACTTTTTGTACATTTATCTATCTATAGATCAACAAATTCAACATTTTCGGTAATGCACTCGGCATTAATGCAAAATCAATGCCCTTGCAATACAGCTCTTGTTTGAATGGATATTACTATCAAAACTAGAGTAGTTTGCAAATTTATAATTAATGATCAACCTTAGATAAGGTTGAGGATTATGATCTATTTTCCAGATCGTTCAAGTTTTTTTTAAAGATCCTTAAACGTTCGGCATTGAAGTACAGCGCTCGGTGTTATCCCTGTAATTGTTTTTTCTGGTTGGTACATTGAGAACGTTCTCAATGTAAAAAAATAGAGTTTGGGCTGGGTTCTAAATCCAAAAGCTCTTCCGAAATAAATCTCAAACAGAAAGATGTTGTTAGTGATGAAGAGATCAGCCTTCTTGCTTCCGAGCTTTCCAGACACACCCGTACGCAATGAGCGAAGGATTGAACAGATCGGCAAACACATAACCATGGCTGTCACCGCGGACACTCAATCGCAGAGTGTTGTGGCTGAGGGGGCTGTCAACTTAACGATAACATCACCAATTATGCGATAATCTGATGATGAATAATTCTAATATGTATGCAGGTTATCGTTATCCTGCTCAGGTCATTAGCCATGCTGTTTGGCTTTATCATCGATTCACCCTCAGTTTCCTAGATATCGAGGAACTATTTGCCCCTAGAGGTATCATCGGAAGTTATGAAACTATTCGCCAGTGGTGCAAAAAGTATGGGCCAAGCTATTGTAAGCAGGTAAAAAAGAACCGAGGGCAACTTGGCGATACCTGGTATTTGGATGAGGTTTTTATCAAAATTAACGGTGTTTTGCATTATCTTTGGCGAGCAGTCGATCAAGATGGTGATGAAATTGATATTTTGGTTCAGAAACGTAAGGATAAACAAGCAGCGATGCTTTTTTTCAAAAAGCTATTAAAAGGGCAGGAAGGGATGCCATTTGAGCTTGTCAGCGATAGACTTCGGAGTTATTCAGCAGCCAAAAAAGAGCTAATACCAAGTGTTGAACACTCTACAATGCAATATGAAAATATATAGATGTGAGCTATCCCATCAACCCACTCGGCAACAAGAGAAGCAGATGCGTAAATTCAAATCATACGGGAAAGCTCAAAGGTTCCTTAGTTGCCATGGCGTCGTGAATAATCTGTTTAGGCCTGGTCACCACTTACTCCAAGCGAAACACTACCGCGCTTTCCGTGAACGCTCATTTTCTGAATGGGCTAGGGTTAATTGTGTCCAAAATTTAGATTAAGGTTAATTTTATTGACTTTAATCGGCCCTAGCAGATAAGTTGACAATACCCACTGAACTGTTGTTCAGTTCGCTATAGGGTAATATTTGATGACAGCTAAGCTGCCACGATATGTTAATATCCGTTGATTTCCATCTACTATCTGCCCATGAATATATCTCCTCGACAGTTGATGCACTTCACCATCAGGAGACAGCAACGCAAAACGTGTATTGGTGCCACCAATATCGGCAATTAGGCGCTCAGGTCGAGACAATGCTTGACCCAATTCTTGGTTATCTGTTAATTGAAGCATCGCAGACGTCAGTAAATACGCTGTTGTGTATCTGCATCAAAAAATACCACTTTTGACATATCCAACAGAAGTGGCATCAATTCATCTACCTTACATTGGGTGGTTGGGCGAACACGGCAAACTGTTTTTACATCATTGATTCGCACTGTAATCAGCGTGTCTGGCCCTGTCGGTTCAATAATTTCTACGGCACAACTCAGCATGGCGCTATCAGCTTTTTCTTCACCTTGCTGAGTGATTTGTTCAGGTCGAATACCAAGAACAACGGTTTTGCCAGCGTAGCTCTCTAGTCCTGCGATAGTTTGTTTAATCGGCAATTGATGTTGCACACCACCACTTTCCAGACTTGTCTGCATAGAACCATCCATTTTCTCAATCTGACAAGGGATGAAGTTCATTGAGGGGCTGCCCATGAAACCGGCGATAAACTGATTGCATGGATTGTCATAGATCTCTTGTGGTGACCCAACTTGTTGTATTTCACCATCTTTCATCACAGCGATGACATCACCCAGTGTCATGGCTTCAATCTGGTCATGGGTGACGTAAACGATGGTCGTCCCCACACGCCGGTGCAATCTCTTGATTTCACCGCGCATCTCGACACGTAACTTGGCATCCAGATTTGATAGGGGTTCGTCAAATAAGAAGATCGAAGGGTCGCGAGCTAAGGCTCGGCCCATGGCCACGCGCTGGCGTTGCCCGCCTGATAGTTGCTTTGGTTTGCGATCCAGCAAGGGTTCGATTTGCAGTAACTTTGACACTTTATCGACAATCGCTTTCTGCACAGATTTTTCTGTCTTGCGAATTACTAATCCGAATGAAATATTCTGGCGAACCGTCATATTAGGGTAGAGCGCATAGGATTGAAATACCATCGCAATATCACGATCTTTCGGAGCCAAATGTGTGACATCCCGATCTCCAATGAAAATGCTGCCATTACTCACTGGTGCTAAACCTGCGATCATATTTAGCAGGGTCGATTTACCACAGCCTGATGGTCCAACTAAAATTAAAAACTGACCCGGTTTTACTTCTAAATCAATTCCCTTGAGCACCGTCACTTTGCCATAGGTTTTTCCAACATTCTGTATTTTTAAAGCTTGCATAATAGTGCTCCTTACCCCTTAACAGCGCCTGCTGTGAGTCCCTTAACGAAATACTTACCGGCTACCACATACACGAGCAAGGTTGGTAGTGCAGCAATAATCGCAGCATTCACTAATTCAATGGGAATGCAGATGTAATAGCAATTATTTTTGTAAGCAAATGATTTAATTTACTTTGTGAAATAACTGCTGTAGAAATCCATTTTTCAAAAAAGAGTCCGTTAATTAATATAATATAGACGATCAACAGGAAGTTTGGAGTTCCAGTCATGAATAAAAAATAAATGAGGGGCATCAGCTTTAGGCCCGACCTGAATTCGTCAACTTAACCGAAAGGTTGTGTTGGAGAAAAGAGAAATAGGACTTATATGGTCACTCCTCGTGATTCCCGCATTCAGTCATCCGTCATGTTTTAGCGGGAATATCTGCACTTATCCTGTTTTTAGAAAAGATAGGACAACCACTTTTCTTTTTTAATCAATTCAGTGCATTACAACTTAAAGCCAATTAAGTTAGGTGAAAATGTTTGACTGTATCAGAAACTCAATCGTGATTTTTAGGCATAAAAAAGCCGTAACATAATGAAATGTTACGGCTTTTTTATAGGTGGTGTGGGGGGATGTCAAGTTTACACTGTAAATTATTGATTTTTGAAGCGTATCGTTTTTGTTTTTTGATTGGTACTAGCTGCGGTACTAGTTTAAAGAAAAGTCATAATAAAAATAAAAGCTTTTTTTACTGTTTAGATAATAGTTTGGGCGTTTAGAAACATCACCTGTTTTTTACTTACCCAATCCCCTTGATTTTTAATAAGTCGCATGTGCCAACTAACTGTTTTTAACGCTTGATATGGTCTAAATTTTATCAAGCAAGCAAATTTTGAATGTTCATTAGTAATAATGAAATCTAATATACAGTTAGAGTTGGAGAAAAAACATGAAGCCTTGTCGAGAATGTCAGCATGAGATATCTGAACAAGCCATGGCTTGTCCGCAATGTGGAGCACCGTTCCCCGCGAAAGAGAAGTGGGATGGATGGGGGGTTGAGTACAAATCCAAGGCAACGTTTTATGGCCTTCCCTGGCTGCATATTTCCTTCAAGTACAGAGCAGGTGGTCGACCTGTTCCTGCAAAGGGAATCATCGCCATTGGCCAGTTTGCCTGCGGCATCTTCACCATTTCGCAGTTTGGAATTGGTGTTGTGAGCATCAGTCAATTTACGATTGCAGGCTATGCTTTAGCACAGATTGCCATAGCATACTCCCTCATCGCACAAATAGGACTCTATATTGATGAAGGATATGGACAGATTGTAAAGAGCTTAGGTGAATTGTTGGAAATGCTCTAATAAAGGCATAAATGCCGACTTGGGTGCACGGCGCGTGCCCCCACGGGTTATTGCAAACGTTAGCCATGGGAAGAGAACAATGAAAAATTTCCAATCAGATCGAAAGCTCGCATTTGCCAGCAAAGCAGGTGTTATTTTCGTTATTATGCTTATTATCGGCTGTTCACCCTCTACTTCGGAAATATGGGTAGAGGGAAAACCCAAACATCATACACAGAATGGCTTTCGTAACTATCCTGTTATTCCAGATCCTCCTCCCGTAGGTGCTGCATTTTATTTTAGGCGTGTTACGGACTCTTTTTTTCTACCTGATGTTGCTGACGACCACTATCTACCTGAAAAAGACTCAATTCGTGAGTTTCAACAATTGAATGGGCAAGATTCAATTACGTGGCTTGGGCACGCCACTTTTCTAATAAGAATTAATGGAAAGACCGTTTTGACAGATCCATTTCTTACTGAATATGCAAGCCCATTATGGATTTTTGGATCCAGAAGGTATGTTCAACCTGGCATCAGTTTGGATAACTTACCTCCTATCGACATGGTAGTTGTTTCCCATAATCATTTTGATCACCTTGATGCAGAAACCATTGAATCTTTGCAAGGAAAAGAAAATATCTATGTTTTTGTTCCGCCAGGGTTAAAACCTTTTTTTAAAGATAGGGGGTATACCAATATCGAGGAGCTTGATTGGAATGAGAGTTTTTCATATGAAGGTATTGAATTAAAGGCATTACCGGCAGTTCATTATTCAGGGAGAGAATTGAATGATAAGAATAAAACATTGTGGTGCTCCTGGTCTATCTCATCACAATTCGAAAAAGTCTATTTTTCTGGTGATACATCCTATTCACCAACAATCTTCAAAACCATCGGTAAAGAAAATGGACCTTATGATTTGGCAATTGTATCTATAGGAGCTTATAAAACTAGGAAATATGGGCCCGCATCTCATCTCACGCCGGAAGATGCAGTAAAAGTAGTGATAGAAACAAAGAGCAGTGTTGCTGTCGCAATGCATTGGGGAACAATTGAAATATCTGATGAGTCGCCTTGGGAGCCACCTGTTCGTTTCAACAAAGCAGCGAATGATAATGGTATATCTTCCGAGCAAACCTGGGTAATGAAAATTGGAGAAACTCGTCTTCTACCAAGTAAGAAGAGAAAATGAATTCGGCATGTGTAACAAGGCACTGTTGCCGGACAAATTTGCCGCAAAGTACGGCGTTAATACAGTCTCTTCCAAAATTGATTTCTAAGTCGGTTGGGGGCGGAAGCGCCTTAGTGCAATTGTTCAAGCAGCGCATGTCTGCCCAATAGTATGGATTACAGAGCTGACACTCGTGATGGTTATATTCTGTAAATCGCATAATTAAGGGATACTCCCTAGGATTCATCTGAATCATGTTCCTCCTGTGTTTCACCCTGCAGGATATAGGCGGGAATTTTTCCAGTAAATAGACAAAAAAATCGGTATCAACTACTCTCATATATATCGTTCAGGGGAAACGATATGTCGCTGGGAGCGCATGGTACTCGCAATTAATGTCAATGAAGAGATCAAAAACAGAGGGCCGGGCAGTGAAAAATATTTTTGTGTTTGGTGCGGATGAATTCAATCTTTCTCAGATGCGGTCGCTCGAGGCTGTCCGGGAGTATTGTTTTCATGAGCTTTATCAATATTGTGA
>JABXKR010000060.1 GCA_013619145.1 Psychromonas sp.
TTACATTAAATGAACGTCTATTTACTGTGATTGGTATAACCCCAAGCGCTTGGAAACAAGTTCTGAGCTGCTTGGATCTCTTACTAAAGAAAATCAAAGTAAAAAAGCGGGGACAGCCAAAGCTTTTTGTTCTCCGAGAAGACAAACGCGCTGCCGTTTGTGGTAATCCTCCTAATATTGAGCTCAATGAGTAATGTTCCTGTAATTCCGCTTTACTTTCTCCTGCCATATCAAATAGTCAATTTCATAAGTTAATTTGTAAAAAATCACTGCAGGAAAGCTTTGGATGTCCTGTTTGTTGTTCTCCCTGTTTGTTGTTGCTCACTGGCTAATTAAGCTCCTCTACTGTGTAATCAATTGTCATTATGTAAAAATAACATCATCAACATTTGAAGTTATGAATGCAATTAATGAAATTTAAGTCAATAGGTGTGATAATGCCTAAATCCATTGCTTAAGTTATGGATTAACAAGAGTTTGTTTGGAAAAAGGTGACGGTCAGTGCACCACTAAAGATCATCATTACGCTACGCGCCCAGCAAGCTTTAATAATCAGCAAGTTTACAAGGACGAAAAATGCTTGTTTTTTCAAAAAAATATCACCTTAAAGCGCTCACCTTAGTAGCAATCACTGTCTTAGCTAGCGGCTGTGGTTCTAGCTCGGAAGATACTCCGAAAATAGACATTCCTATTGGTGAAGCTAAAGCCGAAACCCTACTGGACATGAGCCAAGTCGCTATCGATGACCAACCTGCACTCGCCAAAGATTGGCACAAAGGCGCAGTATTTATGGAGATTTTTGTACGCAGCTACAAAGATTCCGACGGCGATGGTATTGGCGATTTTGAAGGTCTGACCTCGCAACTCGATTATATTGCAGAGTTAGGCGTAGAAGGCATTTGGTTAATGCCTTTTAGCGAAAGCTCAGACAAAGACCATGGCTATGAGGTTGTTGACTACCGCAGTATTGAGAGCGATTACGGTACACGTGAGGATTTTGATGAATTCTTAAAACAAGCGCACGCACGCGGCATTGGCGTAATTGCTGATTACGTGATTAACCACAGCTCTGGCGATAATCCAGTGTTTATCCTGTCTCTTATACACAGCGATGTTATGGAATTTCACTACGACAATCTACGTTACTGGTTAAACGCAGGTATTGATGGATTCCGCTTTGATGCGGTGGGGCAGCTAGTTGAAAATGGTCCCGATCAAACTACAGGTCAACCAGAAAACACGGCTATTCTTTACGGCTTGCAGCAGGTTGTTACTCAAGGTTACAGCCATCGCTACATGATCTGTGAAGATCCCACTAGCTCTGCTAGCGTAGTAAATGCAGCCGGCGATGACTCTTGCGGCTCTTCTTTCTCTTTTTATTTAAACGACTCAATTATGAGTGCGGTGCAACAAGGTTATGCCGGAAGTGATTTTACCGATAAATTAACGAGTTATCCCCTCGATAAGATGGGTATAGTACTGGCCAACCACGATCTATTTTCCGGTCATCGAATTTATGAACAAGTGGGCGGAGATGAAGCCAAATATCGCCTAGCGGCAACTACCTTGCTCACGTTACCGGGCCAACCCTTTGTTTATTACGGTGAAGAAGTGGGCATGGGGCATACCAAACATAGCAGCGGTGATTACCTGTTAAGGGCTCCAATGAGCTGGACTCATGAAGGAGGCTTTACCACTGGCACCCCTTATAGAGAAATTGCCACAAATACGGAAAACTACAATGTTACAAGCCAAATGGCGGATAACAGCTCGATTTACCATCACTATAAAAAACTAATACAACTGAGAAAAGCCACACAAGCTTTGCGCAGCGGCGACCTCACTGTATTACATGAAGGGGAGGTGTTGGCATATCGTCGTAGCATTTCTGCTAGTAATGTCTTAGTTGTACTTAACTATAGCGACAGCGCCCAAGACGCAAGCATTCCGCTAGAGGTCTCTTCAGCAGTGTTAAGTCCATTAGCGGGTTTCGGCTCAGGAAATGTCAGTCGCACTTCTGATGGAAGCTTAGCTCTGCAGCTTGCCGCGAATGAGATAAGGATTTATCAATACTAGCTAAGCCATTTTCAGAGGTAGCAAATCATAACTAAACAATGCTATCCCTCATTACATTAATGGTGAGGGATAGTTATTTTGGCGCATATACACAAATCAAATAAATTGGCAGCTTTTAATAAAGCTGTCACTTTATCATCGCACACACTTCCTTTAGTCATCAGGCCATTTTTTGTCGTATCTACAAAGGGAGTTTTAATACCAATCGGCAGTATTCAACAACCTGTGTCATTTCAGTAAACTAATAGAAAACGGAAATGACGCATGTCCAACTCATTTGATTTTGAATCTGCATTAAAAGCACTCCAATCAGGTAAATCACTTAATGGCAAAGACTGGGTTCTTACGTCTCTAATCACATTGAAAAAGTGGACAGGCAAAGCTTTGGCTGTCCTATTTGTTGCTCCGCAGGACATAAAAACCATCAGGATCACCCATTAGTAAGTTCTGGTCAACCTGGTATGCCAAAAGAAAGACCTACTTCAAGACTCAAGATTATTATTGTCTTCAAAAGATGCTTGTTCCTGCTGACATAACCTACCTTTTAATGCTGAAAATTTGACCCGGAAATAGCCGTTAGAGCCGCTGTTTATCTGGACTTTTATCCCCTAAATACTAGGATCAAGTTATGACGTATGGGAATGTCGACGTTATTCTGGTGCCGATTGATCATGCTCATAACTATCAATAGGTGATTTATGAAACACTTTAAAAATTTACTCGCGATCACTCTGTCGGGCTTACTGGCAGCTTGTGGTGGCGATGGAGATCCCGGCGCAGATCAGGCTACATTCAGTCTGGGCGTTTCAGACAATCCTTTCGATGCTGAAATTGTTCAAATTGCTTTTAAACAAGTGGTTCTCAAAAATAGTGATGGCGCTATCTCTTTCGATGTAGATAAACAACTGGTTGATCTTCTTACTGTACAAGGCTCAGACGTTGAAATGTTAGTGAGTGGCCAGTCTGTACCGCTCGGTGAATATCAGATGTGTATCTATATGGAAAATAGCGAAGAACCCGATATTACTAGTTCCTACGTCCATAATAAGGTTAGTAACAACGATGAAGGTTTAGTTACTAACAGTAACGGCTCTTGTGGGGGCGTTGGTGCAGAAGAGGAGGACACGGGGCGTCTGTTTTTTAATAAAACATTCACCATAGCTGCCGGCACTAATACATTTGTTGCAGAATTTGAGTTGGGTGAAGGGCTGCAAAGTCCTCATGGCAATAAAGATTATTGGACCTTAAAACCGACTTCAGTACAGTTAGTTAACGAATCTGAAGTGGGGGCTATCGCTGGGCAAGTCAGTTCTCAATTCAACGCTGATTGTGAAACAGACGCTAGTGGTCATGGCGTTGCCGTTGGCTATACTCATGCGGTTTACCTCTACCCTGGTGATACGCTGAAGGATAATATGGATGACTTTCGAACTGCAGACTCTATTGCACCGCAAGTAGCACCGATTGCTTCGGCTAGAGTTAACCCTGTTTATGACGATTCCGATCCCGAAGTCGTTATCGGTTATGAATATGAGTTTGGGTTTGTGGTTGCAAGTGACGATGGCTATAGCTTAGGTTACACCTGCGTGGCTCAAAATGACGATCCTGATTTAGAAGAGGGAATAACTGAAGGATTTATTATCTATAGGGCGCAGCAGGAGGTTGAAGTTACTGTAGGAGAAACGGCTGTAGGTGATTTTCCCGTACCTGCGCCTTAAAACAGCAGTATTATTTTTATTGGCACAAAAGCCGTAATAGCAAAAAGCATTACGGCTTTTTTATGGAGAACCTAAAGATGCATAGTCTGAACGGGTCGGCTGCCCTGTAACTAACACTATCTTTTATTCGCTATTTAGTGACCCAGCTAAACTATTCTGATTTTGCCCATAAATATTCAGTGAACGCGTTTGCCTTCTTAAATCATAAATAAAAAATACACTATAGTTAATTGGTTACAACAATTTATTTGCATTTGTGGAGTGAGTTCGGCAATGAAATTTTATCGCTTGTTATTTTTGTTTTTATGCTTTTTCCTCTCTTTCAATACGCAGGCTAAAACAAGCACATTAGCTGCGCGCGATACCATATCAATTGTTTATGCCAATGATACCCCTCCTTATAGTTTTTATAATTATGATTCCGAACAAGGGTTATTAATTGAAATATGGAGAAACTGGTCTGTAAAATCGGGAGTCGCGATAGAATTTATTGGCGTCCCACAAGAAAATACTCTTGCCTTACTTAACAAAGGACAGGCTGATATTCATATCGGTTTAATTACAACTGATATTAATACTCACTCTCTTAGCTTATCCGATCCTCTCTTATCGGTTAATCACCATATTTTTTATCGTAATAATTTACCGGCAATTAAGAATATTGAACAGTTAATGCCTTACCGGGTTGCTGTCTTAGCTGGCGAAGCGCAAGCACAGCTTACTGATAAGTTACCTCAATCATCAGCAGTTGTTTTTGATGATCTTCCTTCTCTTTATCATGCTGTTACAAATGGGGAAATTAGTGCCTTTATCTCTCCAATAGCGAGTTGGGAGTATTATTTAAAAAAACATAAAATTGAAAATAAGTTTATCTATTCCTCTTTGGTGATTTTTAAAGAAGATTATCGTGCAGCCATAACCGTTGGCTCATCTATTGATATCGAGGAGATAAATAGCGGATTGCAGAATATCTCGGATTTAGAAAAATCTCAGTTACAGATGCAATGGTTAATAGATAAGAAAAAAAACGAGAAGAAAACTTATCGTATCGCAGCTGATAGTGATTATGCTCCATTAAGCATGTTAAATACGCAGGGAAAAGCGGCTGGATTACTTATTGATATCTGGAAAGCATGGGCGGTAGCTGAAAATGTTAATGTAGAATTTATGTTTGATGATTGGAAAGAAAGCCTTGAGCTGGTTAAACAAGGAAAAGCAGATTTTCATAGTGGCGCGACAGTAAACAGTGATTGGCAAATGGGTAGCAACTCATTTTATCAACTTGACGCTCTGTTTTATTTTCCTGAAAACAGGCCGATAAAGGATATTGATGATATCTCGGGAAGTACTATCGGGGTTATCTCTCCCTATTATGGTGATTTATTAGAAAAAAGAATACCGGGAATAAAGATTAAAATAGCATCAAATTATATTGAACTTCTGCAGTGGATTTCAGAAAACAAAATTCAACTATTCTTTGATGATGAGTTTGCTGTTGAGGATATGTTAACGCGCCAAGGCAGGCTGGGAGATTTTAGCAAATTTTCAAAGTATCACGTTTTATCGTCTATTCAGGCGATTGTAAAAAAAGGCAATGATCAATTACTAGCACGGATGGGAATATGAAGGGATTGCTGTTGATATTACCCGTGAAGTTGCTAAAAGAGCAGGAATTAGCTACTCCATTTATCCTGACGGCGTTTGGAAACAACTTTATAATGCCGCATTAAATAAAAAAGTTGATGTGATTGCAACGTTAGTAAAACGCCCGGAAAGGCAAGATAAATTTGAGTTTACCAGCCCCTATTTATCGCTGGCGCAGTACATTATTACCCATGATAAAGTTTCGGATATTGAAAAAAGAGAGGATATTTCAGGGAAACGATTTGCATTGGTTGAAGGTTACTCTACCAGCAAATATGCACAGGAAGAGTTCCCTAGTCTGCAGATTGTTTGGGTCAGTAATTTACAGGAAGCACTGGAGGCGGTTTCAACAGGAAAAGTTGATGGCACTATTGCTGGTATGGGGATGGCCCATCATTTAATCAGTCAGTCGGGTTATTCCAATTTAAAATTTTCAGCCCTGTATGCACAAGGGTTATCTGAGCAGCGTTTCGGTATTCGCAAAGACTGGCCTGAACTTGCCTCTATCATAGAAAAATCCTTAGCAAGTTTAAGCGAAGCAGAGCGTCTGCATTTTTTTCAAAAATGGAGTCATCCTGAAATTGCCAAGGTGGAAACCCTTACCCAATCTCCAATCCTGATAGATAACTTAACGGCAGAAGAGTTGTCGTTTTTAAACGGTATTGAGCAAATTAATATCGGTACTATGGTTGCATGGCCTCCAATGGACTATGTTGATCGCGATGCTGTTCCTAAAGGAATTGGCGCTGCACTTATTAATACACTCAATAAACGTCTGGCCGGAAAATTAGTGATACATCCTGGTGATTGGGACACTATTTATAATGGCGTTAAAGATAAAAAGTTAGATGCATTGACGGGCATAACGCCTCGTAAAAATAGAGAGCCATTTTTTGAATTTACCAATCCTTATGTTGTTGTTCCACATGTCATTATTTACCAAAAAACAGCTGAGTATAACTCTCTTGCCGCATTAGCAGGGAAACGGGTGGCGCTTGAAAAAGGTTTCTTTTTAAATGGAGTTTTAAGCGAAAAATATCCGGAGATCACTGTAGATGAATTTGCATCAACAAGTGATGCACTTGCTGCTGTATCCAGTGGCGAAGTTGATGCCTATGTGGGAAATAGAGCTGTTGCTATGTATATAATCAAGCAGGAGCTGATCAGTAACTTACAGGTAGGTAAAAAAATAGTTGAAGTTGAATCTGTGAATGCTATTGGAGTTCGCAAGGATTGGCCGCTATTAAGCAGTATTTTTAAAAAAGCGATGTTAACTATTAGTGATAATGAATGGGATCGAATTTTAGGCGGCTGGGCAGAAAAAGATTATAAGAAGTTGTCCCTGTCATTAGCAGAAAAAAACTGGTTAAAAGAGCATTCAATAATCCGTTTAGGTTATGACAATAATTGGGCTCCTATCGAATCGATTAATGAAAAAGGCAGGTATGAGGGGCTAAGTGCTGATTATATTAAAAAAATAGAGGCTTTATTAGGGATTGAGATAATTCCGGTTAAAAATCGCGGTTGGTCTGAGATGCTGGAGGGAATGACGGACGGAAGCATTGATCTTTTAGCTGCTATTGTTAAATCACCACCTCGTGACAAATATATGGATTTTACCGACCCCTACCTGCTATTTCCAATGGTTATTGTGACTCAGGATAATGTCCGATTTATTACCGATATCACAGAGCTTGATAGTAAAAAGGTATCTGTTGTTAATGGTTATACTTCTCATGATTTTGTTGCAAGCAATCACCCTAAAGTTAATTTGCATTTAGTGGATAGTGTTTCTGAAGGATTGAAATCAGTATTGCGGGGAGAAAGTTTTGCATTTGTCGGTGGCCTTGCCGTGGTTGGTGATGTTCTGAGTCGGGAAGGGATCACCAGCCTTAAAATTTCAGGGGAAATGCCGTACCAATATAAATTGAGTATGGGGGTTAAAGAGGGTGATACGATCCTTTTAGGATTAGTGAAGAAAGCCTTGAGTGCGATTAGTAAGGAGGAGCGTACAAAAATAAACAGTCACTGGTTTAATGTGATTTATGAGCATGATTTTGATTACAAATTACTACTGGAAATCATTGTTCCTATCTTCGGCTTACTTATCTTTTTGTTTATTTGGAATCGTGTACTTAAAGTTAAAGTTGCACAGCGTACCAATGAACTATTTCGAAGCCATCAACAATATAAAAACCTTGTTGATCATCTGCCCGTTGGCGTTATTGTGACTTCGCTTGATGGAACAATAATTTCAGTCAATGAATCTTTAATCAGCATCTTTAAAGGTGAAAATAAGGAGCAGATGCATAATTCTATTTTTACTGATTATTATGAGAAAGATGAAGATAGAGAACGGTTTTTATCTAAAATATCAACGGGCAGCGTAAAAGGGTTTGAGGCTAAGTTTAAACGAACTGATAACTCTATTTTCTGGGGGAAATTATCATCAATTGCTCAAGTTGGTGATGATGATAAAAAATATTTACTTAATGTACTGGAAGATATTGATGAGCAAAAATATGCTGAACTGCAGTTGGAAAATTATCAAGCACATTTAGAAGAGTTAGTTGAGACGCGCACGGTTGAATTGAAAACAGCGAAGCAGGTAGCAGAATCTGCAACTGAAGCAAAATCCCTGTTTTTAGCCAATATGTCACATGAAATTCGCACACCAATGAATGCGATTCTCGGCATGTTATACCTTGCCCAGAAAACTGAGCTTGACCATATCCAAAAAAATTATATTACCAAATCAGAAAATGCGGCCAATACCCTGCTGCGCATCATAAACGACATTCTCGATTTCTCAAAAATTGAAGCAGGGAAACTAGAGATTGAATCTGTTGTCTTTAATTTAAACCAAGTTGTGTCGCAATCAATTGATCTTATTGGACAAAACGTCAGAGAGAAAAACCTTGAATTATTGATTCAATTACCTGTTGATATTCCCTCTTCGTTAATCGGTGATGGGATGCGGGTGGGGCAAATTTTAACCAATTTTTGTACTAACGCGGTTAAATTTACAGAAAAAGGAGAGATAACGATTGGCATCGAGACGCTCTCACAAACTGCTGACACTATAATGCTTAAGTTTTATGTAAAAGATTCAGGTATTGGTATCTCTGCAGCGCAGCAAAAAAAGCTGTTTAGTAAATTTACTCAAGCTGATGAAAGTACAAGTCGTAAATATGGAGGAACTGGTCTTGGCTTGGCGATTAGTCTGAAGTTAGCGGAAATAATGGGAGGAACATGCTGGATTGAAAATAGCGAATTAGGCAAAGGTTCAACGTTTTGTTTTTCTGCACAATTTGCTATTGCGGTAGAGAAAGAAAAGCAACGCAGCGAGGCGTTAACAAGAATATTACCGACACTGCAAGATCTGAATATTTTAGCTGTTGATGATAATGAAGCGTGCCGTGATGTTTTAACTGGAATGTTACGCAGCCTTAATTTGAAATATGAGATGTTTAGCAGTGCCGAGGAGGTACTGCAAAAATTAAGGGATGAAAAGAACCGGGTTGATATTATTTTACTTGATTGGAATATGCCGGGTATGAAAGGAGATGAATTAGTACAGAAAATTCATGAGATGGAGTCACTCACTGTAAAACCAAAAACAATTATGATCACAGCTTACGGACGTGAAGAGGTAATGCGCATCGCTAAATATATGGAGATAGACGGCTTTATTATTAAACCATTCTCCTCTTCTATTTTATTGGATACGATAATGGGGGTTTTAGGGAATGAGGCCGTATTTAGTACTCTTGATGATCATTTGCATGATATTGAGATGCCTGTTATTGAAAATGTAACTGTTTTATTAGTTGATGATAATGAAATAAACAGGGAGGTTGGGATTGAGCTGCTTAAACATATGGGCATAACCGGTATCGAAACAGCCGAGAATGGTGAAGAAGCGCTCAATGCAATTAAACTCAAAAGATATGATGCTATTTTAATGGATATACAAATGCCAATTATGAATGGCCTTGAAGCAACCAAAGCCATTAGACAATTAGCAGTAGAATTAGATGATGATTATTATAAAAATTTACCCATTATTGCCATGACAGCGCAAGCCATGGAAGGAGATAGAGAGGAAACACTGGCTGCAGGAATGAATGACTATGTGAGTAAACCGATTGTTCCACTTAAATTGTCACAGGCATTGTCGCGCTGGCTGACAGATAACTCATCTATAAGCTTATCTTCAGATAAGCTGGACAGTGCGATTGTCGATCAGCAGTTAGCACAATTTCCCCCATCTGATTATATCGATTTTAATATCGGTTTAGGGCGTTTACTTGGCAACCTGACCTTATATTTAAAACAACTGCATAAATTTGCCTATAATTATGCAGTTAGTGGCGACGATTTACAGCAACTGACTGCAGCCAGGAAACGAGCAAAAGCTGAGGCTTTAACGCATGAAATAAAAGGAGTTGCAGGGAGTTTAGGGATGATTAATCTTTTTGATATTACAACCAGGATTAATAATGAACTGAAGAATGGTAATTTAACAGAGCAGGCGCTTGTTGCGCAATTTAGCGCGTCTTTACAAGCAACAATTGACGATGTTAATAAGCTGACAATTACTGAAAAGGAAAAAGGGCCAATACAAGTGCTGGATGCTTTTGAATTAAAAGATAAATTAGAGCTTGTTATAGAAAATATCGATCAGGATATTAGTATTTCTATTGATATTATGAATGAGGTGGAACAGTTAGTTCAGGGCTCTCAATGGGCCATGAAGATTAATGAAATTAGTAAATGCTTATACAACTTTGAAATTGAAAAGACTGTGGTTTTAGTTAATAAATTGATGGGCAGCTTAATTGGTGATGAAAATGAATAATAAACAGGCTGAACCTAGGATCCTTATTGTTGATGATGTGGCTGATAATATTCATATTTTGATGAACATACTTAAAAATGACTACAGTATTGTTGTGGCAACCAATGGCGAAAAAGCAATAGATATTGCCAGCACAGCCCCGTACCCGGACCTTATTTTACTCGATATAATGATGCCGGGAATAACGGGCTATGATGTTCTTAATATATTGAAAAAAAATATATTAACAGAAGGTATTCCTATTATTTTTGTCACAGCAATGGGAGGAGCAGATGATGAGGCGAAGGGCTTATCATTAGGCGCTGTTGACTATATATCAAAACCAGTTGTTCCTGAACTGGTAAAATCACGAGTTAAAACTCATCTGCTGTTAAAGCAGCATAAAGATTATCTTGAAGCAAGAATTGCTGAGCGTACGGAGCAGCTCCGGAAAACTAAAGATGCTATCTTAGTGGTGATGGGGATTGTAGCTGAGCATCGGGATCCTGAAACGGGGGAGCATATTCAGCGTACCAAAGAGTATGTTCGTGCGATGGCTAAAGTGATGAGTCAAGATAGTAAATTTAAAGAGCAGTTAAACCCTGAGCTTGTTGAGATCTACGCAAATGCCGCACCACTCCACGATATTGGTAAAGTAGCAATATCAGATAATATATTACTTAAACCTGGTAAATTAACGGAACAAGAGTTTAGCGCAATGAAGCGCCATGCAATTGCCGGGGAAGAAACGATTGCACAAGCACAACGCTTTCTTGATGATCCTGCATGCCTTGAAACTGCAAAAGATATTGCCGGTGGACACCATGAAAAATGGGATGGCTCAGGCTATCCTCGCGGGTTAAAAGGAGATGAGATCCCGCTTGCTGCACGTATTATGGCATACGCGGATGTCTATGATGCCTTAATTTCGAAACGACCTTATAAACTTCCATTTTCACATGAAAAAGCCTGTGCAATTATTAAAGAGGGGCGCGGTACGCATTTTGACCCTGATTTATATGAGATATTTGTACAATTAGAAGGGCAATTTAGAGTTATTTCGCAACGCTTTAAAGCAGCTAATGGTGAAATTGAATAAATTATCATCGCTTGTTTTCAAAATCGCACAGCTTACTGCCGCATAATCTGATTCTTGGTCATTTTATTGTTTTGCAACAAATGGCGGCTTTAGATATTTTGATTGTTTCAATAGTTACAGCCACTTAACTAATGCTAAGTGGCTTGTATAACAGAAACTGACTATTAGCCTTTTTTTACTGCTTTAATTAATAACTGACCAATATCGGTATGATGAGACAACGTTGAAAATGCAGCGGTGACATCGTTAGGACCATAAGCTATCACTGCAACCGGGGTATCCGTATGTGTGCCTGTACCCCAGACGATATTTTGTTGTTCACTTATTGCCCGCCCGATTAAGTCTTTACGGATCTCCTCGCCGTAAACATAAAACGCTTTAAAATCGTTTACTTTAGGGAAGGTTTTAGCTTTAAGGTATTTGTTATCGGGATCGTGATAATGGTTTTCTTCGTTTTCTAAAATATCTGTTGCTTGTTGTATCGTTATCTTAAATTCACTATTGGCATTCACGATTTTTTGTAATGAACCTGCTGTTTTATCTGTTTCTGCAAATGCAGAGATAATGCCGGCAAAGCTTTTTTTCTGAGCATATAGCTTATCTAGAATAGCTATTGATCCGAAATTAAAGTTTGGTTTGTAATCGCGATCTTTAAAGGCGATACCACTGCGTTTTTGCGCTTTGGGTGTATTGGCGCGAGAATAACTAAAGCCAAATCCACCTGTTTCATGGTCGGCTGTTACAACCACTAAGGTATCGTTACGCTCTTTTACCCAGTCGTAAACATACTGGATTGTTTCATCAAATTTAAGCATCTCATGCAGCATAGTTGCGGCATCATTATCATGCCCGGCCCAATCAATCTGACCACCTTCAATCATTAAAAAGAAACCTTTGGGATTTTCTGACAAAACATCAAGTGCTTTGCTGGTCATCTCTTTTAAGCTCGGCATAGTGCGAGCGGCTGAGTTTTTACTCTTGCTGTAGCTTATCCCGTCCTGCATACCTGAATAGGCAAATAAACCCAGCAATTGCATACCTTTTGTGTCTGCTAATGTCTGGCGGGTATGAACTACTGAGTAACCGGCTGCTTGTGCTTCTGCTAATAGATTCTTTTGATCTTTACGTTTCGATTTGATTTTTATCTCACCCCCCGTTTGTTTCTGCAGTTGTTGATATAAATCACCTTTGTTATTGACCGATTTTGGTATCCAGTAACGCAGTCCACCCGATAACATCACATCTACGCGATTGGCCAGCATCTCTTCGGCGATTTTACTTTCCAGTGAGCGATGTGGTTGATGTGATGCAAAGGCGGCCGGTGTCGCATGTGTCAATCGTGTATCTGAAACCAGACCGGTAGATTTACCCAATTTTTTAGCAGTCTCTAAAACGGTTTCAACAGGATTACCCTCGATATCAACACCGATTGCTTCAGAAGGTGCATCCATACCTGAGGCAAGATGAGAGGCGGAACAAGCAGAATCAACCACTAATGCATCCGCGGGGCTATGTAATGACATACCTAATACACCATTATCAATTATGGTTTTAAGCGCTGTATCACGGCCGTTATAAATAGAGTTTGGCGCTTTACGTGCATATTCTTCCAGCAGGCCCATTTGACCCGGACCCATGCCGTCACCAATCATTAAAATAACGTTTTTAACCGCAGATTGGGCAGTTGTAAGGCTGCTGGCCAGGCTTAATAAGATGGCAATTACTGTTTTTTGAACTGTTTTACTGTTTCTCATAAATATTCCTAAGTTATTAACTAGTAAGATCATGATAGTTATATTAATGGCTGAAAATGACTGAATTATGACAGCGCATGTGAGTGGCAAAAAATTTAATCAAACAGTTATTATTGTACAAAATGGCTAAATTAGTTGGCTAACTTATAAATATTCTGTAGTTTTACAGTGTCTTCTGCCGAGACCATAAATAGGAACTAACTTTATGAATTATCAATCTAAAGCATTATGTAAATTACGAACGATCAGCACATTTTTAGTCTTAGATAAAAACCGTTCAAGCTGGCAAAAAGAGATCCGCAAAGCCTCTGATTTTTGTTTATCTCTAGCTGCTAAATTTGTTGAAAATGGTTATCAAGTGCAGTCGATTCGTATTGTCACTAATGCTTTTGCCGAGTACTTAAATACCCAGGATATCAATAGCACAAAAGCTGATTTGCAATATATCAGTGAGTTATTGAATGCAATAAAATCAGATGGTTTACGTATTCGTTTTGCGATTGGCGAAGCGAAAACAGCACATGAAATTTCATTACTGCCCGATTTAATTCAATCTTACGGCGACCTGTGCAATGCTTGTGTTAATGTGCCGTTAGATGAATATGGTGTGTTAGATAATCAGCTAATAGTAGAGGCTGCACAAGCGGTTGCAAAAATCAGTGAAATTACTGCACGTGGAGAGGGCAACTTTAACTTTACGGTTAACTTTAACTGCAAGCCGCTTATTCCTTATTTCCCCGCTAGTTATCATCAAAAAACGCTTGGCAATCTGTATGTGCTTGGTTTGGAAACACCCGATCTGTTGCTGCATCTGCTTAATGAATTTAACCAGAAAAATGATTCCCTTAATCATAATCAGCGTTTTAAAGAGTATTACCGTTTGATGAGTGAAGGCTTGCAGTATCATGTCTCGACGGTTAAAAGCATCCTTGATGATTTTGAGAAAAACAACAGCAACGGCGATTTTACTTTTGCGGGAATCGATAGCTCGGCGGCTCCTTCAAAAGAGTGCGCAAGTATGGTGGATGTTTATAAACAGATGGGGGTGCCATATTTTGGTGCTTCGGGCACGGTTGAAGCCTCTGCATTATTAACACGTGTATTTAAATCAATAAAAGAGATGCCGTTGGTTGGGTTCTCCGGTTTGATGTTAGCGGTAACTGAAGATACCGGTCTTGCACAAGGCTCAATTGATGGCGATTATGATATGCGCGCATTGCTGACCTATAGCGCGGTGTGCGGGATAGGTTTAGATACAGTGCCGATTCCGGGGGATACCTCGATTGCCAAAATGAGTGCGCTGATGCGGGATACCGGCACCATGGCATATCGTTTAAACAAACCGTTAACGGTACGAGTTTTTCCTGTTCCTGGATTAAAAGCGGGGGAGTTAACTAAATTTGAAAGTGATGATCTGTGTAATTGCGCGGTATTAGCGGTGCCGTAAGTTTGTTGATTTGAATATACCCAAACCAACTTCAAGACGCTGATTCCTGCATCATGAAATGGCTTGGATATATAACACGTAAGCTATAACTAGTTTACGTGTTATTGAATCAACTAAGCGCGGTTATTACTCTTTACCGTAGACGTTATTCTCTTGCTCTTGTACACGGATAAAGGTGGTGCGTTTTGATAACTCTTTTAGTCTGGAAGCGCCAACGTAAGTACAAGTAGAGCGTACGCCTCCCATAATATCTTGAATCGTCTCGCTTACTTCGCCGCGATAGCGTAATAATATGGTTTTACCTTCAGCAGCGCGATAATTAGCCACACCACCTGAGTGTTTATCCATCGCACTTTTAGATGACATGCCGTAGAATTTCATGAACTTTTTGCCATCTTTTTCGATGATTTCACCGCCACTTTCCCGATGCCCTGCAAGCATACCGCCGAGCATAACAAAGTCAGCGCCACCGCCAAAGGCTTTGGCAACATCGCCCGCGCAGCTACAACCACCGTCACCGACAATACAGCCGCCAAGGCCGTGAGCTGCATCAGCACATTCAATAATCGCAGAAAGCTGCGGGTAACCGACACCGGTTTTAACA
>JABXKR010000287.1 GCA_013619145.1 Psychromonas sp.
ATCTTGTGATGGGCTCTCTGCTACCGCGACAAAAGAAAATAAAGTAAGCAGCCATGCCAGATAGTTTATATTTCTCATATGTATCAAGTCCCTTTTGCGACGTCTTATGCGATGACGTTAATATCAGATGGAACATTAACCAGAGCGCAACTTCAACAAAACCAGCTCTCACGCCAGTCAAAACTGAAACCTTAGTGCAGGCGATACCCTTTGTTGAAATATCCAATGGCTTATTACTACTAATTATTGATCTGAATTCAGCCGGAATTTGTTAAAAATCGTCAAATAATTAAAGCACACGCAGTAGAAAATATGCGAAAAGCCCTAGAATTTACTAACAGTTAATTAATAAAGTAGCACCGATATCTAAGGATGATCAGATAAAGTTCACAGAGTACTTTTAAATATGATGAATATTGACCAAGGCAGCCAGCTAGATAGTATTCTTAACCGTTTTCACTCTTTTGGAGTTGGTGAGAATTCATAAATAAGTGTCTGCGTTTACCCTAAAACTTACGAAATAATAACGGCACTCAAACTACTTGCGGCAATCTTGATTAGTTTTCACGATTAATTACAAGCAGTGCAAACTTAGTAAGACGGTACAAATATTCGCATTAAAGAAACCACTATAAGTTTGCAATTTTATATCAGCAAAAACATTATCGGCTGGATACTCGCAAGAATATCTATCACAGCTATAATTTTTGCTATTATTTTAACAAGACGGAAGTTCAAAGCGTTTTAGACAAGGCTATAATTGAAAGAATATACGGGCAAGAAACTAATACCAATTCCGTTAATTAGGTGATCTATTTAGGCGTAGGGGAAATGGATGAAAGCAAGGCATTGATTGCAGTAACTAGTTGTTATAATTACACAAAATAGTATGGAACGATTTTAAACAGCTTTAGCTGGCCACGAAGTTGGGAATAACAGGACGTTATGAATCAAATAAATAACAAAGACTAAAACATAGTTTTATGTCTAGCTAGCATTCATTTTAACAAGCATAAATGAATAGAAAATTATCGGATTTGGTATTAGTACTATTTTTATAAAAAAAAAGCTGATTTTATTTGCATAGAATCAGCTTTAATACATTCAAAAATACAGCTTAATTATTCAGCTAGATGAACAACTTCTGTTGCAGCCAGCATCAATGCACCAGCTCCATAATCCATGTTATGTTCAAACTTAACATCTCGAGGATTAAAAGCAGGAAGTTGTACCCACCCCATCATGCCATTTTCATGGATTGCAGTTTGCAGTGCAGCCCAAGATGATTCAACAACGGGAAGATATGTCTCTTTATCTAAAATACCGTTATTAATTCCCCATGCAAGACCGTAACAGAACAGTGCTGTCGCACTACTTTCCGGTGCAGGGAAGTTATCAGGATCTAACAAGCTGGTACGCCAGAAACCATCTGCTTGTTGATACTTGATAACTTCTGCTGCCAATGCTGTAAACAGGTCGATATAAGGCTGGCGCTGCTCGAAATCCTCTGGCAGACGCGCCAGAATGCGCGGGCATGCTGCCAACATCCAGCCGATACCGCGCGACCAGAACACCTTCTCACCGTTAGCTTCACGTAGCTCTGCCCCACCGTCACCGAACTCATCACGGTACTTCTGGCCTAGCTCAGTTGGCATGTAACGGTAGTCACGGTAAAACAGGTTCGTTTCAGGATCATAAAGGTGATCAATCGAATCCCAGAACGCCGTATGCATGTAATCAACATACTTGCGCTCGCCGGTCACTTTCGACAAAGCCGCAAAGGCAGGTGGTGCCATAAACAGTGAGTCCACCCACCACCAGTCGCGATGGCCTGGTTTCGGCTCATCAAGCATAATATCGAACGCTTTAATGGTCGGTTCCAACGCTTCAGGGATGTTTATTGTTGGGTAGACGTCCAGATAAGCTTGGGCACAAACATGGTCATCCGCAAAACGCGGAAATGCACCGGTACGAAAACCTGTGTGTAATGTGTAGTTCATGACACCATTCAGATATTCCTGATCGTCAGTTGCCATCCACGCTGCAGAAGCACAAGACCAGAATACGCCACGCTCCCAGTCCGTATCCTTGATAAAGCGAGTCGCGCCACTGCTGCGAATCACAGAACGAGTCTGATTTTCAGACTGATAGCGGTAAACGCGTTTCATTGCCGTTAAAACATCTTGTTTCGTTGCGAATGCCATTTAGCTTGCTCCTTAACGTGCTAACCAACCGCCATCAACAGCGATTGTGTAACCGTTTACATAGTCACTTGCAGGTGAAGAAAGGAATACGATAGGACCGGCTAAATCTTCTGGTGTTCCCCAACGGTTAGCAGGAATACGCTCAAGGATTGCAGCATTACGCGCTTCATCAGCACGCAGTGCTTCTGTATTATCTGTTGCCATGTAACCCGGTGCAATTGCATTAACGTTAACGTTGTACTTCGCTAATTCATTTGCCAGTGCGCGTGTTAGGCCCATAACCGCAGATTTACTAGCTGTGTAAGAAGGTACACGAATACCACCTTGGAAAGATAACATAGATGCGATATTGATAATTTTGCCGCCGTTACCTTGCTTAACAAATTGTTTAGCAACCGCTTGAGATAGGAAAAATACCGTTTTTTGGTTAATGTTGATTACGTCATCCCAGTTTTTCTCAGAAAAGTCTAAGAAATCTTCACGACGAATGATACCTGCATTATTAACTAACACATCTACACGCCCCATCACTTCAACCGTTTCAGTAACGATATCTTGTAACTGATCTTGAACCATCAGGTTAGCTGTAATGTAGTGAAATTTACGGCCTAGCGCTTCGATTTTAGCTTGAGTTTCCGGAGCTGGCATATGACCGACACCCACGATATCGGCACCTGCTTCAGCTAGACCAACTGCAGAGCCTTGACCAAGACCCGTGTTACAACCTGTTACGATGGCTACTTTGCCAGTAAGATCAAAATTGTTCATTTTAATACCCTATAATTAGTTGATTGCAGTGTCACAAATTTGCGACACCGTAAGTTAAGGAGGTTAATAAGATTATTTCAGGTCGCTCATCGCAACATGATCCATATCGTGGAAAGTCTGGTTTTCACCAACCATTCCCCAAATAAAGGTATAAGATGATGTACCTACACCTGAGTGAATAGACCAGCTAGGGCTAATCACAGCTTGCTCATTACGTACAACAATATGACGAGTTTCTTGAGGCTCACCCATGTAATGGAAAGCAATGTTGTTATCTTTCATATCAAAGTATAAGTACACTTCCATACGACGTTCATGAGTGTGACACGGCATAGTGTTCCATAAGCTACCAGGAGCAAGCTCTGTCATCCCCATCAATAACTGACAAGTTGGCAATACAGCAGGGTGAAGATATTTGTAAATTGTACGAACGTTACAGTTTTCCTGGTTACCCAAAGTTTCCGGTGAAGCTTCATCACGTGTAATTTTACGTGTTGGGTAAGCATGATGTGCTGGTGCACAGTTTAAGTAGAAACGAGCAGGGTTACTTGCATCAACACTTTCAAAACGAATCTCTTTTGCGCCCATACCTACATATAGTGCTTCTCGAGCAGCAATTTCAAATGTTTCACCATCAATAATAACGAGACCGGCTTCACCAATATTAATTGCACCTAATTCACGGCGTTGCAGAAAGAAGTCAACACCGATCTCTTTACCGCCTTCAAAAGCAACGGCTTCAGTTGTCGGCACGACACCACCGACAATAATGCGGTCAATGTGGCTATAAGTCAGATTGATCTGACCTTCTTGAAACATATCTTCAATTAGAAACTGTTCACGTAGACCTGCAGTACCTAACTGTTTTGCATGTTCACTATGAATTGGTTGACGAATTTCCATTTTAAACCTCTTAATTTTTTAATTTATTTACACTATTTATTACAAAATACGTTTAAAGTATTGCTCAAAAGTTATACTTTTTTATATGCAAATTTACCTTTAATAACAGTACCTTGCACTTGCATTTCATTATTCATAATCGTAAAGCTTGCATCCATACCTTCAGCAATACTGCCAAGGCGATGCTCAACTCCAAGATATTTTGCAGGGACAGAAGATGCCATTTGCACCGCTTCCCACTCAGGTACCTGAGTCTTAAAGATCATGTTACGTAATGCCTGATCTAAGCTGCATGTACTCCCCGCTAAAGAACCGCAAGCAGTACGAGCTTCTCCATTAGTCACCGAGATAACTTGCGCACCAAGCGTGTAATCGCCATCGGCTAATCCACCTGCGCGCATGCAGTCTGTAATCAATGCGATGCCTTGATAGCCTTTCATTCGATAAGCAAGCTGCATCATTACCGGGTTGACATGAATTCCGTCTGCAATAAGTTCCGCTAACATGTCGTGATACAACACCGCACCGCAACAACCCGGCTCACGATGATGCAATCCACTCATGCCGTTAAACAGATGGACTCCGCAATCAGCCCCGAGATGAAACGCTTCTGTTACCTGCTCAAAAGTCGCATCAGTATGGGCAACAGAGGCTTTTATGCCATGCTCGGTTAGCCAACTGATAGCTTGCATCGCACCATCACCTTCCGGCGCTATCGCAGCACGAATTAAAGAGCCAGCAGCAGCTTCTTTTAGCTGCTCTAATTCAGCAATCGTAGGCGATTTCAAATAAGCAGTAGGATGCGAACCTCTCTGAGGTTCTGTGAAATATGGGCCTTCTAAAAAGCTACCAAATAATTCTGCACCTTGAGCTTGTGACTGTTCTGTATAAGTACGCACTTCAGCCAATGCATTTAGAATATCGTTCCACGGAGCGGTTACTGTGGTACCAACCCATCCGACAACGCCGGTTTCTGGTAAAGCATCAGCAATATTTTGCAATGCTTGCTGTGTTGCATCCATAACATCAGCGCCATGGCGCCCATGAATATGAATATCAATAAAACCAGGTAACAATGACTGACCTTCAAGACGAATGATTTCGCAGTCTGTCGGAATGGTTTTAGTCACAGAAGCTATCTGTCCATTTTCAACGACAACGGCAATATCCGTTTCAATTCCAGTTGCCGTAAATACTCTATCTGCAATTAAGGCATAGCGCATAATTAGAGTCCGTCCACACATTCAACTTCAGGCTCGCAAGCCATAGCAGCTTCAAGCTCTTTACGCATATCTTGTATGCAGGAAGTGCCAATATCTAAAAGAATATCAACAAGTTCCTTAAGGCTGACACCGTCTCGCTCAAAGGCGCCATTAGCGATCATTGGTAAGTTTGTACCAGCAATCACCTCAACATTCTCAGTATCCATAAGAATGGCTGACGCGCGGTTAGAAGGCGATCCCCCCGGAACATCCGTTAAGAACAGAACGCCTTCTCCTGAATCTACATCTTTAGCTGCTTGACGCAATTGCGCCTCTAATTCATCCGTTGACATTGATTCAACAAAATCAACATACTTCATCTGCTCTTGCTCACCAGTAATCGCTTGTACTGCCGATTGCATGCCGGTCGCAAAGTTAAGATGTCCTGAAACAACAATACCTATCATTGGTTTAATCCTCGAATATGAGGGGGAGGGCCCCCTCGAAAAATATTAAAGCTGCTAACTTAGAGAATACCTAAGAAGTGTCCTACGACACCTGCCGCGAGTGTTGCAAAAATCAATACCGGAGGCTTAGCCCAGAATCCTGTTCCTTTCACCATTTTCAGCATAAAGAACACCAATGCCAGAGGCAGTAAATTTGGCATTATTTTGTCAAATAACGTACTTTGCAGTTCAACTGCCTTGCCGCCCAGCTCGATTGTCGCCGTTGTCTGTATCTGAATAAAGGTGGCTGACAGCGCGCCGATAACAAAGATACCCATAATATTGGCGGCTTTTGCCACCTTCTCAGTCGCTTCCCCCAAGTTGACAATAGCAGCGGTGCCCGCTTTATAACCCATAAACATCAAGCCAAAATACACTGTCATATGTGCCAGTTGGTATAATATGAAGAATACAAATGGTCCAGCAATTGATCCGTCCAGTGCAATAGAAGCACCTAATGCAAGTGTTAATGGCATTAACGTCATATGGTCAATGGCATCACCAATCCCACCAGTTGGTCCCATCCCGGCAACTTTCATTACATTAACGGTCGACGGCTGTTCTTTATTTTCTTCCATTGCTACGGCAGTACCTAGCAAGAAAGTGAACAGTTTCGGACTCGCATTAAAAAATTGCAGATGGTTCTTTAATGCTTTAGCTAAATCAGCCTTATTATTGCCATGAATCTTCTTCAGTGCAGGAATAATAGAATAAGCAAATCCCCCTGCCTGCATACGTTCGAAGTTAAAATTACCTTCCATAAACAGACCACGAATTGCACAAATCCAAAGATCTTTTTTGGAGATCACCTGACGTACTGTGGTGTCTTCATATGAATCAATATCATCAACCAAACTTTCGTAAGTCTTAGTGTTTGTATCGGCTAAAGCGCCTACTTCAATATCAGATGCCATCTTCAAAGTCCTCTGCTTGTGTGTTATTCGAATTTCCATTGCTTCCACTAAAGAAGTAGTACAATGCAGCGATTGACGCGCCTATAACGGCAACAGCCATAATTGGAAGGTGAAGATACGTTGTCATAACAAAACCGATAAAGAAAACGCCCGCCACTTCTTTCGACCACATAATTTTAAGCAGCATTGCAAAACCGATGGCTGGAACCATTTTCGCACCAATACCAAGACCTTCGAGTAAGACTGTTGGTGCATTTTCATCAATCCAAGTTGCGCCCTTCTCACCAAAATAAACCGTCGCAAAAGCAACTACCGCATATAACAAGGAACGCAAAGTAATGGTGATATAAAGGAGTCGATCCAGACCGCCAGGATTTGCAGTTTCAGCATATTCGTCAGCTTTGCCCATTGTGAAAGAGGTCATTGCAAAGAAGCCGATTACTAACATCTGCATAATAACGGCAATCGGCATACCAACACCCATTGCCACTTCAGCTGACTGGCCGGTCATAACAGCAAAAGCAACAGCTGCAATCGTACCCATAGTAACATCCGGTGGCTGAGCACCAGCGTTAGGCACAAGGCCTAACCAAGCTAGTTCCAATGTAGCACCAGCCATTAAACCGATTTGCATATCACCCATAATAAACCCTACAACAGGGCCAGTAATAAGTGGACGGTGAATATTCAACGCGACATCGTATTTATCGATACCACAGAAGAATGCCCAGACAGCGACGAGTAGCGCTTCATAAACCATGATTTATTCCTTATATTAAATCTGTGTTTAGTTAATTGGCGGTATTTACACCGCCGCCTGTTCAAGTACGTGTAGTTCTTTTTGATCCGGTGTGTTTTGAATTGTGCATGTCACACCACGTTCAACCAGTCGCTCAAAAGCACTAATATCACTTGCATTTACAGACACTGTTTTAGTTATCTGTTTCTTACCTTCATGAAAATGCATATTGCCGACATTACAGTGAGTAATCGGCACGTTGCCCTCAACTAAACGCGCAACGTCATTCGGGTTATTACATAAAATAAAGATTTTTTGCTTCGGCGAAGCTTTGCTAATAACCTCAATCGTCTTATCGATAGAGAAAAAACGAACAGCATATTCGTCAGCTTTGCCCATTGTGAAAGAGGTCATTGCAAAGAAGCCGATTACTAACATCTGCATAATAACGGCTGCGGGTCCAAACAATATTAGGTGCAGTCATAATAGTTATCCCTAGTGTTAATAATTAAAGTTCATGTTGATGAATAGTTACGCCTTGTACAACTCGGTTTACCTCTCCAGTTGGACAAGGATTATCAGGCGTATTACCCAGCGCTAGTGCACGATGAAATGAATACATTTGCGCAAATAGCATATATGGAAATAAAAGCCCTACATCTGATGCTGTATCCATTTCAGGTACATAGATAAAATCACCAGAAATCACTTGCTCATCCTTTTGTGCCGTTATTGCAATTACCTTACTGGCGATCTTATCGCGACGTAATTCACTTAAAAGATCAAGATCATATTTTCGGGTGTATGGATTATTAGAAATAAACACCACGATTAATGTTTTCGAATTTACAATCGATTTTGGACCATGGCGGAAACCTAACGGTGAATCAAAACATGCCACAACTTTACCCGCAGTTAATTCAAGTAATTTCAATGCCGATTCTTGGGCTAAGCCCTGCAAACCACCACTACCTAAATAAATAACTCGTTCAAAATCAATATCAGCTATTTTACTTACATTTGTATTAATTTCTTTGATCAACCCCTCAGAACACTTACAAAGTCTTTCGATTTCTTTCGAATGCTCATTGGTAGTTGACAAAATCGAAAAGCAAGCCAGCATCATCGAAGAAAAACTTGAAGTCATCGCAAAAGATTTATCATTGGTTTCGGCTGGCATCAGTAATGACAACGATTTATTATCCGCCGCACTATTTTTATAAAGCTGACCTTCATTATTACAAGTTAATACCAGGTGATAGCAAGTTGTTAAACACTGGTTGGCCAGATCAACAGCAGCAACACTTTCAGGGCTATTACCTGAACGTGCAAATGACACAACTAGCGTTGGTAAGTCTTCCGCAAAATATTGGTAAGGATTTGACACGATATCAGTACTAGCAAGTGCTTCAACACGACGTCCGGTATCTTTTGACAGTTCAGCAGCTAATGCTTGACCAGCAAAAGCTGAAGTGCCCGCTCCAGTCAATACAATGCGCAGATCTTTATGAGAAAGTACTTTTGCCATAAATAAGTCAATGGCTTTTTTGTTTGCCTGGACAATGTCCTGTGTTTTGCGCCAGCACATTGGTTGCTGCTCAATTTCTTTTGCAGTCCAAAAACCACTGAAACCTTCTAACTCTTTTTCTGCGTAACCCAAATATTGATTCATAATATATTCCTTAACCTTTACTTTGTTTGCAAGCTACCGCGTAGCTGCGTAATACTTGCTGAATTTTATCTAACACTAAACTCTTCGGATCTGAAACTAACAGCCCTTCACGTACAGCTTTAAATTGCTCTGGTAAATATTGGCTTAATAATGGAAGTGGTATTCCAGTACGCGATAAGTTGCCGAATAACTTTTCTTGTGCAGTCTGGATACCCTGGTCTGGCCAGTAATAACGGATGCGGTCACTGAAACTGTAAGTACGAGCAAAACGTTGCTGTGCTTCAGTACCGTGATAATATTTTTCCCAATACCCAGGTGCATCACACATCTGCTGTTCAACTACATCTCTCAAGTTAGAACAATGTGCTTTAACAACAAACTGCTCTTCGATATCACATAGGCTAAAAAGTGCTTCGCGCATTGCGAAAGTAAGTTGAGGGCCTACTTTTAAGATTGCGAAATGTCCTTCAACCAATGCTTTATAAGCTTTATCTGTTTGATAATCGGTAGAATGAGCTTCAAAAGCAAGGTGGTCATAATCATTAACCACAGCACTCAATTGCTGAGCTTTTTCCGGGCAAAAATCAATAACGCCTGTGTGATCAAATTCAACACCAGGTTGAACAACTAAACCGATAACACGAGACCAGCAATCAGAAACGCCAGCTTTAGCAAATGCTTCTTTATGACAAGAGATTGTTTTGTGAGCAGCTTCAGGAGAAGTAACTTCAAGCTCTTCAAGCTCTTCAGCAGCACCGCCTGGAACGGGAACTTCTGTACCGACAACATAAACAAGATCGCTACTGCCAAAGGTTTTAAGTGCAGTGCTTTCGGCAATTTTTGCTAATCGAGCTGCACGTTCTGCAACCACTTCATCAGATAAAGGGGTTGGATCGTCAAGACAAGACATGCTGCAATCGAGGTGAATTTTTTTAAAACCAGCGGCTACGTAAGCTGCAATAAGATCATCAGCTTTGTCCATCGCTTCTTGAGAAGATAGGTCCTGCCAGCGGTTAGGTCCGAGATGGTCCCCGCCTAGAATAAGGTTTTCGGTTGGGAATTTAACTGACTCAGCCAGCTCTAATACGAAATTTCTAAAATCAACAGGTGTCATACCTGTATAGCCACCAAATTGATCAACTTGGTTGGAGGTCGCTTCAATCAATAATAAAGAATCATCATTTAACGCCTGTCTAAGAGCGGCTTCAATAACAAGCGGATGAGCTGAACAAACAGAATAAATACCGTTATTTCCGCCTGTTTTATTACGTTTAATGAGGTTTTGAAGGGTGTTCATATACTAACTCCACAGTTAACATTTAGAATGCAGCTATGGAGTTAATTAATCAGCGGTCTAGCGGTCTTTTTCTACTACAATAACTTCAACTTTCATATCGCGGAGACTTTGTAAGTATTCTTCCGGAATATCTGCATCGGTTACTAAGATATCAATATCTCCGAACTCACGAATCATATGACAGCTTCGTTTACCAAACTTGGTAGAATCGGCAACTGCAATAACTTGTTCAGAAATCTTACACATTAAGCGGTTAAGACTTGCTTCCTGCTCATTATGTGTAGTGATACCAGCTCTTAAATCAAAACCATCAACACCTAAAAAAACTTTGTCGAAACGATAATTTTTTAGACTGTTTTCGGCTTGCGAGCCAGAAAAAGAGAGTGCATTCTTACGAAGCACACCACCAGACATCAAAACCTCTATTCCCGAGGCCGATGCCAACTCCATTGCTACATCCAGACCATTAGTCATTACCACTACATTATTTAACGATTTTAAGTTAGATGCGATTTCTCGCGTAGTAGTACCTGAATCCAGAATAACTGTGTCACCATTCTTAACCAGTTTAGCTGCAGCCCTACCGATAAAAGATTTAACGCCAGCATTTTGACGACGTTTTTCATTTACGGTTAGCTCAGCTATTACACCTGAATTTGGAATTACGGCACCATGAGAACGAATCACATAGCCATTTCTTTCCAAAAAACTCAGATCACTGCGAATAGTGACACTTGAGACATTAAATTGAGCAGCAAGGTCCTCTACCCGGGCTTTACCATCTTGGTTAACCACATTGACGATTTCCGTGCGCCTTTCTATAGCACTTTTCACTTTGCCTTGTCTCCTTACAAAACCAGTGAAATCTCTTTCAGTTGGTTTCGGTATAGTTTACACTTAATTATAAAAGCAGCAAGGTGAAAATCAAAAAAACTTTCAATTTCTTTCAAACACCTTCAATTACCACTCTTGCTCTTGCGTAACATTACGCATTAACCACTATAATATACTTAGAACGCAATATTACCAAATTTAAAACTTACATTTTTGATACAGATTTCACTTTATAGTTATTTCCGAATATATTATAACCTACATTGTTCTTCACTTGCCTTCAAAAGTTTACTTTTACTTTCTTTTTTGTGATCAAAAAGCTAGTCAACAACGTTTCGATCGCTTACGATATGAAACATATTAGCAAGAACAACTACCGTTACAATTAAAAATGAAGAAGATATAAATTTTTTTCTTCATTTATTGTTAAATTTTCACATGTTTCATTTCCTGGAGTTGATTATGTCAATTACCCGTCGCGATATGCTTAAAGGAATGGCTGCTACAAGTGCCGTAGTAGCAACGACTTTAACCGCTGGATGCAGCACATCTACAGTCACAAGTAACACAGCTAAAAATACTGAAAAACCGGCTAAAAAACCTAATTTGTTAATTATATTTCCTGATGAATTGCGCACTCAGGCATTAGGGTTTATGAAGCAGGATCCATCACAAACACCTAATCTAAATAAATTTGCAAAACAAAGTGTTGTACTTAAACAAGCTGTTTCTAATTATCCGCTGTGTACCCCTTTCCGTGGCATGTTAATGACAGGGCAATATCCAACCCGTAATGGTATACAAGGTAATAGTCATACCCCAATGCCAGGTAAATTTGGTGGCAGTGATTTTGGTATTGAACTAAATAAAAATGCACTGACTTGGTCTGATATTATGAAAGATCAAGGATATAGCATGGGTTACATCGGCAAGTGGCATCTCGATGCACCGGAAGCGCCATTTGTACCAAGCTACAACAACCCGATGGAAGGACGTTACTGGAATGACTGGACCGCTCCGGATCGCCGTCATGGTTTTGATTTCTGGTATTCCTATGGTACCTATGACAAACATCTCAACCCGATCTACTGGACCAATGATACGCCACGCGACAAACCGCTAAAAATCAATCAATGGAGTCCTGAGCACGAAGCGGATATTGCAATTAAATATCTGCAAAACCAAGATGGTAAATATCGTGATAACGACAAGCCGTTTAGTTTAGTCGTATCAATGAATCCCCCTCATTCACCTTACGACCAGGTTCCGCAAAAATACCTGGATAAGTTTGCAGGTGAAACTTCTGAAAGTCTCAATACGCGACCTAACATACAGTGGGATAAAGAATATACAGAAGGTTACGGGCCTAAATACTTTAAAGAATATATGGCCATGGTACACGGTGTTGATGAGCAGTTTGGTCGTATTATTGATGAACTGGATCGTCTGCAACTGGCTGAAGATACGCTGGTTGTGTTCTTCTCGGATCACGGTAGCTGTCTCGGCGCAAATGGTAAACCGACAAAAAACACCCATTATGAAGAAGCGATGCGCATACCTATGATCTTCCGTTGGCCTGGAACACTAACAGCACAAGAAAATGACATCTTATTTTCTGCCCCGGACATCTACCCGACAATGTTAGGTCTGATGGGGATGAGTGAGCTGATTCCGGATACTGTTGAAGGTACCAACTTCGCAAATACAGTAAAAGGGATCAAAGGTGATAAACAGCCAACTTCGCAATTCTATACATTTACACCATACGGTGCACAATCTTATGGCCGTCGCGGTGTAAGAACAGATCGTTATACGCTGGTTGTGGATCGTAAAATTGCGAAACCATTGAGTTACGTATTACATGACAATCAAACCGACCCTTATCAGATGAGTAACATTGCCGAAGCTAATGAACCACTAATCCACCAGCTGATTGAAGAAGAGTTAATGCCTTGGCTTGAACATACTGGCGATCCTTGGCGTCCGACTGAAGTACCTCAAAGCGTAATGAATGCTTATACCTAGTGCAGTCAGTCACTGCGCGCAGTACTTATTATTCATATAAGTACTGCGCCATGCGGGCGCCAAACAGAACACTGAAGTTAGTACCCACTTTCTACAATTACTAATCATACGAAGGTATTATGAAAAAATTAACTCCCCTTGCTCTGGTCTGTGCATTGGCATTATCCGGTTGTAATTTATTTGCCAGCAGCACAAGCAATTATCAGGATCTGGATCCGAATAAGCTGATCGCCGAACAAGGTACACTGCTTTACAGTGATGACTTTAGCCAAGATATGCAACAGTGGGTAATTGAAAAAACGGATAAAACGCAAGTAACTATTATCGATCAAGCCCTGGATATGGATGATGGCGCGGGTGTTACTGTGTGGTTTAAACATGCTATTAGCACCCCTTCGGTCATTGAATTTAACGGTACCGTTGTAGTAAATGGCGGAGCTAATGATCGTGGTACCGACTTTAACTTCTTCTGGATGGCGGAGGAGCCTGGTAGCAGCGATTTCTTTGCCAAGTCCAAATGGCGTGGCGGTGATATGCGCAAATATGATCCGATGCAGCTGTATTACATAGGTTACGGTGCCAACGAAAACTCCACCACACGTTACCGTCGCTATCCTGGCGATGGCACTCGCCCGCTACTGCCTGAATATGACGTTACAGACCCGCAATTTATGAATGTACCTAATCAGGCCACTAACATAAAAATTATCAGTTTAGATGATGTCACCCTGATCTATAGTAATGACAATCTGCTCTATCAGATCCGTGATGACGCACCGTTCAGATCGGGTATGTTTGGCTTCCGCACCTGGAAGAGCCACTTACGTGCCGATGATTTTAAAGTTTACCAGTTAAATTAATCCGTTATACCAAATGCATTAAAGATGTGAGCTTGTATTGCGCAGGAAAAATTAACACTAGCAAGGCATGAGTTGCAGGAAGTAGTTATTCTCCTTTCAAAACTCATAACGCAGATAGAGTAAATTTTAACCAGCAAGACTGTTCTCCTTTTTGATGCGTTTGCTATTGTTATTCCCCAATTAACATGAGGTTTGTATGTCCATTTCCAGACGTAATTTCATGAAAGGTTTTGCAGGCGCAGCTGCGACCACTGCTGCTTCTACATTACTTACCAGTAATGCAGCAAATGCGACACCTTCCATCCCGCCTAAGGGTAAAGTAAAAAATATTCTTATTATCACAGCCGATCAACTGTCTCGTCATGCGGTTGGTGGTTACGGTAATAAAGAAGTACAAACACCTTCTATTGACAGCATCATTAATAAAGGTACTAAATTCAATGCGGCTTATACAGCCTATCCATTATGCGGGCCGTCACGAGCGTCATTCTGGACAGGTCGTCTGCCTCACCAAAATGGTGTGCATGGCAATAACAGTCCAAATATCCCATCAACTATGCCGACGCTAGGCACGCTTTTTAGCGAAGCCGGTTATGAGGCTGTACACTTTGGTAAAAAGCATGATTTTGGTTCACTTAAAGGCTTTAATTGTGCAGAGCAGATTGAAATAGAGATCGATGCGCCTGATGCCTTCCCGGTTAACTATGACTCACGGGAAGATATTTATGCTGAGCAAAAAAGCGTTGAGTTTTTAAATAAAAAACATGATAAGCCATTTATTATGGCCGTTGATTTTAATAATCCACATAATATCTGTGGCTGGGTAGGTGCGTTTGAAAACCAACGCGGTGATATCCCGGGCATTGGCCCACTGCCGCCGTTGCGGGCAAATTTTGAAAACTTGGATCCGATCACCAATCGTCCAAAAGCAATTCAATACTTATGCTGCACGCACCACCGCATGCACCAAGCAGCCCATTGGAAGGATCTAAACTATCAGCAGTACCTTGCCGCTTATTACCACTATACTAAGGTAGCAGATGACAGCATTACCAAGGTACTGAATGCCTTAACTAAATCAGATGCTGCTGATAATACCCTAGTGGTCTTTTTCAGTGATCATGGCGATGCCATGGGCAGTCACAGACAGGTCACCAAGTATAACTTCTTCTACGAAGAAGCCACCAATGTGCCGTTTGTACTGGCAGGTCCGGGGATCCCAAGTGGCGGGAGCAACAGTGATCTGGTTTCCCTGTGCGATCTGGTGCCAACCCTGTGTGATTATGCCGACATTGCGCCGCCTGCTGATTTGTATGGCCGCAGTGTACTACCGTTATTGCGCGGAGAAACGCCGGCAGACTGGCGTGATGCCATTGTCAGTCAATGGTATACCAGCCGTGAAAAGACCGTACAACCTTCACGTATGTACCGCACCAAAACCCATAAATACACGGTATATCAGGAAGGCGGCGAAGAGTTATTTGACTTAATAGCCGATCCCGGTGAAAGGTTAAATCTGGCCAACGATCCTGCGCATAGCGCGTTATTGGCAGAATACCGAGAGAAATTCACAACTTATACTCATGAATATATCGACCCGTTCACCACTCAGGCGGTGCGCGTAGATCCAGAATGGCGCGATCATAAACCTGGTTACCAAAATCATGAAGGTGCCTGTTCCATCGATCAGTACCTTGCAGAGAAAAAAGCCAAATTGGCTGCTGAAGGTGCAACCGGCCATTAATTAATGGTAGCGCTTAAGATATAAATAAAACCCTGTCGGCTAACGCTGAGAGGGTTTTTTTATGCCTATAGCAGCAAGATATCAATTGCTCACAATAACGAGTCTCAAATGATAAAAAAAACGCTATTGCTCCCTTTTTTACTTTATCCGCCGGCGCCGTATGCGGCTACTTCTACAGTAAATAAAGATAACCTCGTGGAGATAAAGCAACGCTACAATATACAAACAGGTATCCGCGCCGGCGATCAGTTAATTGATAATATGCTTCCGGTCGGCAGTCAGGGAGAGGGGTATCAGATCTATAAAGATCTGCATAATCTTTATAAAGGCAAGCCCAGTTACCGCTTTACAATGCAGGATAATCAAAAAACCAGGGTGGAACTATCGGCCCTGTTTGTGACCGATAAAGATATTGCGGCGCTTTCTCCTAAGCAGGTAGAAGAGCTGATAAATGCCAAATCGCTTTATCATTACGGCCAGGGGAAATCGACCCGTAACGGGGATACCTGGGTTTATAAATACGGATTATTGCTCCCCAAAGAGACAAACAGTCAATCTCAAGGCATTATTTCACAATGGCACGGCATTCCCGATCGCACAAGCGTGTTATCTCCTGATGGAAAAATAACAAACTATTCGCTCAGCGAATTTAATTCCAGCATATTGACTAAGATGTATTTTAAAAAGGATAAAGGTATAGATATCGGTACAGGCAAAGCCAATGGTTATTTTGTGGACCAGGGGGGTTATCCACCTGTTGCATTAAAGATTGCTGATGGCTACCTGTATGTATCTATCCGTTCTGATAGTAAGCGTATTAGCGATAAAACAGATAGAGTCAATCTTAAGCCGGCAGATTCAGGGCCAAAACAAAGTCGCAAACAGAGCAAAACTGTCTCTATCCCCTACACTTTCCCTTTAGCTGAGATACCGAAAGAGCAGTGGCTCGATTTAAAATGGGAGATCACCTGGTCTGAGTTTTATCCTGGCAATGAAAATAATCACAAGGGAGAAAAGGCAACTGAAGGGACTGTTAAATTATGGATTGATAACAAGCAAGTACTTAATTGGCAAGGTATTGTAGGTAATAACGACTATTACCCTCCCTATTTTAAATATGGTATTTATAAAGCAGGGGAGCACGGATTAACTATACAGCTGGCAGGTTTTGAGCAGTATAAATTAACTCGCTAACTGCTCATATAAGATATATTGCAGCAGCCGTAAAACAAAAATGCCAGCCTGATAGGCTGGCATAAAACTTAATCTATTGCAGTATTAGCTAAGGTGAGAAATCGATGGCGCCACAGAAAGGCTGTATTCTTGTCGATACCACATAATGTAGCCGCTTTCCTAATGGTCAAACCGTCAATTAAAACTTGGGCGTACAGCAGCCATTTATCACGTTTACGCAACCTAGCGAGAGGAGATTTAGTGAATGAATTACATGTCTTTAGGCAGTAAGCACATCGATATCTTGGTAGGCCATGATTTCAGCCCCAAGGCCTTAAATGAGTAGATTCGCAATGTGGGCACTTGCGTAAAGTCGCCTTAATAGTTAACACCTCTTCAGTGGAAGTTTCACAAACCTCAAGCGTATGATGAAGACGTTGTCGCTGACTTGGGGATAACTGTTTAAGCTGTTGTAAGAACGGAATAAATTGTTGTTCATTCATGAGTGTAACCCTGCATCGCTATTTACACATGAATTAAGTATGGTCGATTTACAACAGTTTACTCAGACATAGCCAATAAAAACGTCATGAATCTTCATCTCAAACAAATATCGCAAGTAACTGAAAAAGGACGCCATGCTTTTGTCGTGATGGATGGTGCTGGGTGGCATACCGATGATGTAGCCGATGACTTTGGCAATGTCAGTGTCCTCAAACTTCCACCCTATTCTCCAGAGTTGAACCCAATCGAACAGGTATGGATCTGGATGAGACAACACTGTTTAGCGAATCAAGCTTTCAATGATTATAACTATATTGTTGATAAAGTTTGCGCTGCTTGGAATCAATTTTTAGAAAGTAGCCAAAGGGTAGCAAAATGTGTTCAAGAGATTGGATCCAACTAATCAGTTAATTTTACAGATTGGTATAATGCAAGCAGGGCCCCCGTGATAACGGTAAGTAACTCAGGTATCAGCTGAGATAGCTTTAGGCTCGTTAGGGATAGCAATGAATTCATCAGTCTCATTGACGGAAGTCGCTTGTTTACACCAATTATGGGAGGTTGAATCAGCAGTGTTTAATGCCGTTTTGATTTGCCTCGATGAATAATATTGAGATAGTTCAACTGTTTTATCTTTTTAGTGGTGAGGTGTTTTTTCTCTGGGATATTTACGGGTTAAGCGCCCATTGTTGAAATTCAGATGCAAGACTGCTGAGTTTATTTTGATTTGTCATATTGCCCTTAGGCACGCACTCGTTGAACAATCAATCCTCGTTAAATTCAGCACTATGTAACGAGATATTAACCTTTTAAACTAAATTATCATCTAATTAAGATTACAATTCGAGATAAGATACAATCTTATTTTCTATGGCTTCTGCCCAAATTTGATAACCTTTTGCATTTGGATGCAAAAGATCTGGCATGATATCTTCGTGGAGCATACCGTCCCCATCAAGAAAAAGCGCGTAGATATTAATATATTCAACAAAAGGATACTTTGTTGCTAGTTTTTCGATAAGAATATTTGCTTGGTTATTATTAATACGCTTTTTATCATATCTATCTTTTCCGCGAGGAAAAATGCCATGCAGTAAAATATCAGTTTTAGGGGATTGTCTATGTATTGATTGGATAATTGCTTGAATTCCATTAGTAATTTCAACAGGGGAGTCTCCATGTCCAGTATTGTTGGTACCAGCCATAAGAATGACGAGTTTTGGTGATATTTCATTAAAAATACCATTTTCAATTCGCCATAATATATTTTCAGTAGCATCCCCGCCACTACCAATATTGATAGTTTTTCGGTGAGAATAGTACTTACGCCAAATTTCGGGAGCATACCCTTTCAATGGCCAATGCTCTGTAATTGAGTCCCCGATAAAAAGTAATTTACAATCAGGCATATTTCTGGTTGCTTGAATTTGCCGACCATATTTCTCTAACCACATAACAATATGGTCTTCGTAATTTGGATTGTCAGAACGAATAACCGGTATCGTTGATTTACTACGTACCATTCTTTCTTTTTTACTTTTAAAGGGTAGTTTCTGTGAGTTTTCACTCACAGACTTCACATCAAAATTTTCTACATTTAACTCTGCAGCTTGACTAAAAACAGAGACAAATAATAGGAAGGTGGCCAATAAAGCCAAAAGCCCAGTTAACCTCTTGATTATTAACATTTATTCTACCTTGATAAATTAAAACTTACTGATTAATAATAAATAGATGGTGGCAAAAAGATCTACTTAAACTGAATTCTAATAAATAGTATGCGTAATTTAATCGAAGAAATATTAACGTGACATTTCACGCCATATACTTTTCTTATATCACGGATTAAACAACCATACATTTATACATATAGTCACAGTTTCACATTAGCTAATGCTTCTCCCACTTGTCCGTTGTCGCAACGCAAGCTCAATTTGCCACTCAACAGTTGCTTGTATCTATTCAGCTGGCGGGTTTTGAGCAGTATAAGTTAACTCGCTAACTGCTCATATGGCGTTTCTGATTACAAACAAAAAAGCCCTAGCAGTTAACTGACAGGACTTATCTTAACTGCAACTTATACTATCGATTTACTCAACGGATTCATGGTTAACTTTATATCTAATTTATTAATATATTGTTTAAAAAAAGAATCCTAGAATAAGGTTAGCCAATGATGAACTTAAATTAATTTAAGCCCATCATTGATATAAATTGAACCTAACTCTGATTAATTAAGTCAACTTATTTTACACAGCTTACAAAAAGTGGACTATCTATAGCCGCATTACCAGTTGATGAGCCCACATTATACATACGGATTATATAAGTCTTATCAATATTGTTACCTGCTATGTACTTTGTCGCAGAAGCATAAGTAACACGAGGTGTAGTATCTGTTGCTCCTGTATCATCAGTACTGACCGGCCAACCGAATACCCGACTCATATAAATATCTTTAGCAAAGGCTGTGTTATCACTATCTTTACTATCATAAGTAGATGAAATAACGTTCTTCGTTAAATTATTTAAGCTGTCAGCACCGACTATTGGAGGGTTATTATCGTAGCCTTCATCAACTGAATACATATTATTCAGATAAGTCTCTAGGGCTGATGCACTTCTTGAAAGATATCCCTCTGGTAAGTGCCATTCTCCACTATCTGTATATAAGTTACGACAAACATTCAATGCATCTTTACTGCCAGAGTTATCATGTACAAACAAAGCCCATTCGATGCCATTGATTGGTGTTGAGTGTTGAGCGGTAGGAATACTCGCACCAAAACCTGCTTGTGCTTTTAACGTTGACTCAGCAACAGTTAATGAGCGGTGGTAAGTTGCATCACCAAATTGATATGTTCTAATAGGCTCAACTGCACGTTTACTTGCATCATTAGCATCGACATATAGACCGCCATCTACATCGCTGTAGTCTGCAGCATTAGCACACTTTTCACCATGCTCAGTAGTTAAACAATATTGAACATCTTTACCAATAAAGTTACGCGCATCAAGTCCATCACCGCGGTCTACCCAGTCAAAATCGTTAGCCGTACCTTCACGAACACCAATTTTGTAAGTAACGCCAGTAAATTGAACTGTCGGGTTATCATTAGCTCCAACTTCAGCACCGTTTTGATTGCTTACGTCAACCTTCCATTCACCTGTATCCGCAGCTTCAGTGTAACCGACAACAACCGCAGTCAGTGTTTGATCATATTCCAATACACCGCTTAGTTTAATGCCCATCGGCGTTACATCAGCAGAGCACTCTTTAAGGCCAGGTGTGCCTAATGCTGTTTTTGGTGTCACACAGAAGCTAATCGTTTGACCAACATCTGCTTGAGTAAGCGGGTACTCACAAGCCTGAGCCGGTGTACACTCTGGCTGTTCAACACCTGCTACAATCCAGTTGCCAGTTGAGTCACCTTCGGAAGCCGATTCAGACTGAGTGTAGGTATAGCTGCTTACAAGCACTTCGCCAGCTTCAGCGATACCGCCAACAGACTGAACAGTCGCAACTACATCAGAAGCAACAGGAGGAACTTCCACTTTCATGGTTATATTCATAGCAGCAGAACATGCTTCAATGCCATCGCTTGGATCACCGGTTGCGGCAACAGGCGTTACACAAAAAGTAAGATCGGTATCTTCATCTGCACCTACAGCCAGATAACTGCTATCTGTTGCAGCAGAAATAGCTTCAGAATCACGTTTCCAAACGACTGTTGTTGAGCCCTCAAGATCGCCATCAGCATCAACAAAGTCATAACTACCGGTTAATGTAGCACCGACAAACGGGTCACCCGTAATCGCGGTATTCTGCGCTTCAGGAGCAGATCCCTCTTTCGCTAAAACATTAGCGGTGGCAACAGAACAGCTCTCATCACCTCGTACAGGTTGTTCCTCACTGGTTACAGGACTAACACAAAATTTAACCGCTTTACCTTCGCTTTGGTTTGCTAATAATACTAATGTCTGGGCAGATGCATCAGCAATTAAGCTGTTATCAGCATACCAGGTAAATACTGTATTACCCTCACTGATACCATCGGCATGCGTATAATCATAACTACCCGTTAAGGTATCACCAACTGTTGGCGTGACATTATCTAACTGAACATTATCTGCCACAGGTTTTTCACCTAGCACATCATTAACTACACGTGCCGCACTACAGTCTTCTTCACCAACATTACTAATAGAACCTTGTGCCACTGGGATAACACAAAACTTAACATTTTCTCCCATTAGCTCATAAGTTAATTCAAGAGTTTGTTCTGTGCTAAGTTCAGTTTCATTTTCATCGCGCCAGCTGTAAAGGCTGACACCTTCTGGACGTGCAATTGGATTCGGATCAAAATACTGGTATGCACCTTTTGCCTCAAGCCCCACATGCAATGCAGGAATGGTCATCTCACCTTTAATAATCGGCGGGTAAATATTGTTATTATCATCATTAATATCTTTATTGTCTTCTGCACCGCAGCCAGCCAAAAGAGCTACAACGGCTAACGCCAGCGTACTTTTTTTATAGTTCATATTCATATTCATCTCTACTTTTGCATTGTTGTCTTTAAGCATCAAAACTAGGCATATACCCAGGCCACTTTCTTCTCGCCTGACTTACAGACGCTAAACGAAAATTCGTATCTGCAAGTGGTTTGGGTATCGATTAGCCACATTCAAAAATGTAAACACAAGGTTTCGAACCCTTTCGATACTAATATAAACCGCCCTAACAACCTTTGTAAGCTTTCGCTATTGATTTTGTGATCTAGCAAGCGAAAGAATACAAAAACAAGTCAGCGACCAAACGAAACCAAACAAAACGCCTCGAGTGAGGCGTTTTTATTCTGACGAATTATGCCGGGTCCATATCGATCTGCACCGGAATACCATCTATACAATTAACCGTCACAACAGTTCTGGCTCCCTTGCGCTTAACCGCTACATTATCCATTGGCGAAGCAAGCTTCCAGGCACCTTTCAAGGTAACAGAGACCGGCACAACCTGGCTTAAGGTGTGTTTTTCCATATTCAGATCTGGATTTGCCACACTCATCTCCAGCTTATCCGCACTGCCTTTAACCATCACCACAGAGGAGGTACTGATCGAACGTACCCATTGATCTGATGTTCTGACAAAGGTAAATGCGGTATAGCCGGTAACACCCGTTGTTTTATCACGCACGATATGTGCAGCACCATCTTGACGAATAATCTCATAGGGACGACTTTCCTCTTCCTGCATCTGCTCAGCAAGCTGCTGCATTTTTTCCGGTGTCGCATCTAACGTAATGATATATTCATACTCGCCGCCGCTTGGCGCATTACCGTGATCAATCCAGGCAGAAGCAAAGTTGCCAAAGGTTGGTTGTTTTTTCTGATTGTCGCGAGATTCCTGCTCCTGACGACGTACATTAACTTCGCCCCCTTTCACCACATAATAACCATTACCCATACCGTCAATAAGCCAGTCGCCCTTTTCCAACTGAGCTTCAAACGGGAACTCATTGATCAACTGACCATTTAGCCATAATGGCTGGGTTTTATCTGTTAGACCATACTGGAACAGGGTAGTTTCAGTCGGGAACTTACTATTACTGTTAGTAATATTAGAGCCAACCAAAACTAAACGATCCTCAAAACTAAATACTGACTTCTTCGCAGTAAAGCTTGGATCAATAAAATCAGGCCATTTATCAGGATTCTCTAAAGTGAAACCGAATGCACCATATTTCCCTTTCAGATCCGTAGCACCACTGAAACGGGAGTCATTGAGTAACATCGTTGTATGTTTGCGCGGTGCCTCTAACTTTTCCCAAGGTAAATGAATGGTCGTAGCACCCGGCATACGGTTCCAATCCCAGCCGTTTTCATCATAACCAAACTCTTTTTCCGCACCCCATTTCTGGATCTGTACTGAACCATGGCTCTGATAACGACCATAACGGTTGGCATTATGATATATCTCAGATGACCAGACATAACGGTTAAACCCTTTCATGGTGACCATTTTATCGTTATGACGATAGATGCCCATTGCCGCATAGTTAAAGGTGTAAGCGCCCTGAGGGTGACTTTCTGCTGTAAATTGCTGACTTAAATCGCTTTTCGCCTTTTTAGGCTGCTCTTCAAGCAGACGTAAATAAGCCTCTGCCAACTCCTTATCCACGCCAGAACCATCAACACCCGCAAGGGCTAACCAGCGATAACCTTCAGTAACTTTTTTCAAGCTCACATTAAAGAAAGGACGACGACCATTGGTACCGACACCAGGGTTGGGATTACTGTAAACCCGCGCCGCAAGCATAACCTTTTTCAGGTACTGACGGGCAGGCTCACTCAACTCAAAAGAGCTGTCACTTAACAGATAAGCGATATTCGCAGCGGACTTAAATGCGGCAAACGAATAACCGGGGTAGTTACCTTTATGTCGGAACGCGGTACCATCCGGGCGGAAGCCGTCACCGTAACCTACAGGCGTCTGTTCCATATTACCTGAGATAAATTTAGCAAACTTATGCATCAAAGCAACCTGTCGGTCTTCCCCCTCCTCCGTTAATAACATAGCAATATGGGCAAGAGCCAGGGTATTATAGTAATCCATATCCGAACTCTTCGGGCCGACTCTCATATCAAAACCACGCTCTTTAAACTCACGTGCATACCAGAGTAATGATGCATGGATAGGTTTTAATAAACCTGCTTCATGTAGAGGCTTTTCCATCAGCAACATAGATGAGTACCAACTACGACCTGAATATCCCCAGTGATGGGTTGCCACTAATGAACTACCGTGAGTAAAGCCCTGGTCTAACAGATGCTCTGACATCAGCAGATACTTATCCAGCATCTCCTGGCGTATTTCTGCATCGTCACTGTTATTCCAAACCTGCGCTATTTTTTCCATCAGCTCAACGTATTTACGCAGATTCACATATTCATGGACTAAATGCTTATCTTGTTCGCTAAGTCTCTCTTTCTGATAGATGGTTAACTGTTTCTTGGTAACCAGATGCGCCCCGCTGATAACCCCATCTTCTTTTTTAAGGTTATAAGCCTGGTATTTTTTGCGAATACTTTTTACCATTTTTTTTGATGCTTTAAAATCTGCAAGATAATAATCCAACAGACCCTGTTTAACCTTAGCAAGAGAAGCTACCTCTTCAGCTGTCGCGGCTGGTAACTGCTCAGGCAGTTCATAATCAATTTCCGGCACAGTCTCCGCCGTTTTCACATGGTTATCAGACCATTGATAACGGTAATCATCAATACTGACCATCAGACGGTCAATATATATTTTGCCGGCTTCAGATGCATTCTCGACAGTAAGCGTCAGCCCGTCCATCTCAGCTGAAGTCATACCCTGCATATCACGATGGAAGGCCACTCCTGGTGAACGCCAGCCAGTGAAGTTCAACTTCATGGTAAATTCACTGCCTGAGCCGAACTCGAATTTCAACTCTCCATCACTGGCTTTTTCATTGTAGATCCAGCCAGAAAATACGGTCCATGATTTACGGCCATAAGCCTGAAAAGCTTCTTTAGGCGTGTAGTAATATAATTTTTTATCTAAGGTTAAGCTATCACCCGGCTGCCAGTCCCACTCCAGAGACTGTTTACCATTAATAAAACGTTTGTCTGTTAATTTAATTTGTGAGGTTTCTGACGCACTGATAAATTCAGGCAGCAGCTCTTCTTCAAAAGAGATGATCTGCGCCTGCATCGGATCACGCTGCTTAACTTCAACAACAGCTTCTTGAGCTGCGACTTCTACAACAGGCTCTTGAGCTGTGACTTCAATCGCATTTGCAACTGGAGCAGCTGCAGTTACAGCTTTTGTCTCTGCTAGCACATTATTAGTAAGTAACAGGGAAACTGCTACTGCGAGTGCTTTCTTTTTATTCATGCTTACATTATGAATCATGCCATTTTCCTTCTGAGTAGCCGATTAAGGTTTTATTAACCGACTTCTTCTTAATATAACGGGCCGCGGATAAGCGGCCCAATCGTTCAGTTATCAAGCCCGGATCAGTTCAAGCGCAACGCTCTCTGCTCGTACCGTGGTTACTTTAAGCAAGGTGCTGCCATTACTTTGCACCTTAAGCGTGGTTCCCTCTGGTAATTGCGTGCGGGCTTGCCACTTACCCTGCAGGATAAGTGTGCTAACCACTGGCTGAGACGGATTATCCTTCCATTTACGTGAGTAAATACTGACCTCTTTCTGCCCCCCATTATCATCATACTGGCTCAGATCTTTGCCCTGATAGAGATTAAGATCAGGGTTGACAATTACCATTGACAGCTGAGTATTCTCTTGCTGTGTCATCACCATAAGCGGCACATCGATCTCTTGAATCAGCGCATCCTTGCTCAGCTGCGTCGGCTCAAAAAATGCGTAGGCTTTGCTGTTGCTGGCACGATCCCAGACAATGTGGGCTTGATTATCAAATTTCTCCACCCGGTAAGGGCGCAGTTGATCCGATGCCAATTGCTGAGCATACTTTTCAGCCTGTTGCGCATTACTATCAACTAAAACAGCATATTCATAGCGGCCGGCTTGCGGCGCTTTACCGTGATCAATCACCGCAGTAACAAACTGCCCCGATGTCGCGTTGCTGTTTTTCTGATTGAGTGAGCTTTGTTGGCCAGCTGACAACTGCAGCACAGCATCTCCGGGAACAAAATAGGCGTTGTTATCCGGATCAAGCAGCATATTAACCTTACGCTTTTCAGTCACCGTCAGGTTCTCAGCATTAAGCTGAGAACCTGACGGTGACTGAAAAGCGTAAGGTTAATATGCCATCTTGCGTTTTAATGCCGGAGCCTAACGCGATAATTCGATTATCAAAGAAGAACACCGATTTATTAGCTGCAAAGCTGGCATCGTATTTAGAATGCCCCTGCAGCTTGATCGCAAACATGCCGTTTCCGCCATCACTTAACGCGCCGGAATAGCTCTGCGCAGACATCAGCATCTCTTCTAAGCCACTGAAGGCATCGACATTTCTCAGCTTTGCCTGCAACTGCTCGAAAGGTAACTGCAGCGCAGTTGTACCCGGCCAGCGATTCCAATTCCAGCCATCATGACTGAAAGCACGCTGACTGCCGTCTTCTTTCATGATTTCTAACTGGCCATAATTGATATAACGGCCATAACGGTTAGCATTGGCATAGCTTTCATTACCCACTAAATAACGGCTGAAACCACGCGCTGCAGCAACCCAACCATCACGACGTTGAATGGACAGATTGGCAAAGTTCATCGCCCAGTTTCCGCTTGGTGACGCTTCCGCCTTAAAGCCATTTTTCTGTAAAAAACGACCAAACTTATCAAGTTTCGGCATCAAGCGAAGGTAACTGGCAGCCATATCTGTATCAATCGCCTGCTTACCATCGGGAGAACCAGCCATTGCCATATGCTGGAATGGCGATAAATCAATTTCCTGCTTTCCATCCGGATGACGCCCTGCAAGCGACATCAGGGTCAGGCGATCATTGCTGTACACCTCTGTCATTGCCACAGCCTGTTTAATTAGCTGATGGGCCGACGGAGAAACCGCATAAGGCGAGTGAGCCAGTACTTCAACTACTGGCGTTAAGCCTTTTACGGCCCCCTTCGCATAAGCAGGATAATGCTGTGCATGGTGAAAAATTGAACCATCGGGTTTAAAACCACCGCCCAGGCCGTGCGAAGTGGTAACCGATTTGGACAGCCAGAAACTGAACTGCTTGAGCCATGCAGCCTGTTTCTCTTCATCCGGTTGTAACAGGATACTGTACAGCATGCCGCGTAGCTGGGTATTCATTACATCAGCATTAAAGTTGGTCATTTCCGATTGCGGGCGATAAATCCGGCCGGTTGCAGAAAACCACGCCATCATGTCACTCACATCAGCCAGCAGCTCGTTTTCTTCGAGCAGATCCCGGCTAATGAAATGAGCCCGGGACAAGGCACGAACGCTATATCCCATATGGTGCGCAGTCCCTAAGCCACTACCGGAGGTATACCCCTGATCCAGAGCATAACGAGTCAGCTTCAGATACATATCTGCCAGCTCTTGTTTATGCGCATCAGCAGGTGTTTGCTGCATCGCAATTGCCAGCTTTAACATAAACTCGCCATAACTACGCAATGTTACCCCATCAAAGAGAGTATCGAACGCTTGCTGATCCAGCAGCCCTTTATTCACCCCTTTATCAAGGAAGACTTTGAGTCTATTTTTATTTAACAGCGCTTTACCAGTGATCACATCACCCTGCTGCTTAAGTTCATAACTTGCATAGGTTTTAGCAATAGCAGTTAAATCAGCTTGCTGCTGATTGACCATAACTAAATCATCAAGCTGAGTCTTAATCGCTTTTATCGCACTGCTTTCTATCTGCTGATCCTGATAACTGCGATTAGGATCCTGTAAAAACTGATTATATCGATACAGGGCCAGCCAATGGCGGTTTGGAGCGGTGTCAGACGCCAAATTGACATAGGGAACCACTTCGTCTCGGGTCGGCCAGCGCGGATCAACCGGAATACTCAGCATCAGCTGATCAAAATAGAAGGTACCCGCCTTAATTGAAGGGGGAGCCTGAACCTGAAAGAAGTTCATTCCTTCAACAGCAATGCCCTGCATATCTTTAAATGGTATAAGCAGTTGACGCCAGCCGGTAAAGTCAAGGTTAATATCAAACCAGGCTTGCTCAGTGTTATCGGTACCAAAAACAAACTTCAGTTTTTGTTTCTGAGGCTGACTGTTATATATCCAGCCGGAAAACGTACTTTGTGACTGATCTTTTTCATTCGCAACAAATGGCTTGTAACCCACAGGCTGAGTGAATGTAAGGGTAGATTCCGGCTGATATTCCCAGGCCAGACTATGAGTGCCGTCTTTTCTGTATTGAGTTGCCAGAGAAGATCTGCTATTGAGCGAGGCTGCGATAGTATCAGGCATACCCTGCTCAAAAAGATAGATTTTCCCGCCAGGCTGCTGGTATGAATGAGTGTCATATTTTGCTGCGGAACTGCCTTTATCACTACAACCTACGGTCAATAATGCACAGAGAAGCAGCATATTAATAACAACGACTGTGTCGATAACGTTAGATGTTTTCATTTCGTTAAATCCATTAATAAAAAAAACACGACTTAAAATGAGTAAATGGCCTTGCCGTAAAACATATCATTTTCACTGCTATCATCCCATGTGCGCTGCACGCCGAGATTCCATGTGAAGCTGCCATTGGTTTCCCAAGCTAAATCCAAATAGGTTTCATAACTAACATCCTCGCCGTTATTGACCCCCACGGTAAAACTGTCGCCGCCACTTGCTAGGCGAGCTGTTGTGGTCAGGTTAGTATCTAAAACTTCAAAATTAGCATTTACACCTAAGCGGGTTTGAAATACACCGACTTTAGTATCAAGGCTGTAAGCCGTTTCGAATCCAGCGCCTAAATTAAGTTCATCATAATTTTGCTGATCATAAGCCAAAGCTGCCGGTGAACCGGAATCTTTCACTAACACGCCGTTATTATTGTATTCGCGCACATAATTTTCAGAGTAATCTTCTGTTCTCACATAGGTATAATTTGCTGATACTAAAGGTGATAGTGAGAAATTTTGCCAATAAAAGGCATGTGTCAACTCCAACTGCAGCGATAAGTTCTGGCTGTTAAAACGTGCTGTGGCATCAGTGTTTCCATCATAACCGGAACTTTCCCCGATCTGACGTGATGTCGTATTCGCATTCCAGCCAACCACACCACGACCGGTCAGGTAAAAATTATTCCACCCCTTAATCGCATATAATGAAGCCTGGTAAGACTCGATCTCCGTCCTGTTGTTATAGAGACGACCGCTGGCATCAACTTTTTGCTGGCTAAAAGCGATCCCCATCAAGAACTCGTTGGACAGAATTTTGTCATAACCAATCGCGAATCCAGAGCTGGTCGAATCAAAACCATCGTAGCGATTGGTGCCTTCACTATTAATAAAGGATCTATTATCAGAACCGAGATAAGTCACCCACAGTGATGAACGGGCTGAATCACCAAGCAAATAGTCAGAAGTACGTTTTTTAATTGCCTGAGTAAATTGATCCTGCGCAAGAATTGCACCGTACACATTAGCGCCACTGCGATCCGGGGTTAACTCACCCGCTAATTGCGCGCTAGCTTCATCAGATGGTGCAGATGCAAGTAAAGCCAGTAATTCTGTATTGCCGTCTGCAATTGCCTGTTCTTCCAAACGCTTTATCACATATGTTTCAGTTGAATCTGCACCGCCACTGGCGGCTCTTTCAGCCGCACTATCAGTTGCGCTTCGTTGGGCCGGTGAAGATTGCAATGGACTCGAAACAGATGCATTATCTGCCCCTAAAAACAAAAGGGGCATATCTTGTGCCATCGAGCCAGTTGCACTACATAACAAGCCAAGGGTAACTGCGACCGACAGTACAGTTCGGTGTGCCTTGTAACGGACATGGTTTATTGCCATTATTCTTACCTCATCTAATAACTAATCTGCTTGTTCGTTGAGTTCGGGCTTTCTCTATGAAATTTTGAATCAGCAAACAACCTTACGATAATTTTTTCATTATACTTACACTTACTTTCTTTTTAAGTGATCTACATTTTGTTTTTCGCTATTGCATTTATTTTTATTTTCGTGACGAGCATAACGAAAGCAAACGAAAAATTAAGTATAATAGCCATAGTTTAAGAATTTTGCTGTCGAATGGCACTGGGTTGTAGCTTGCTTACAAGGATAAATGGGGATGATTAATAAAATGTTAGAAAAACAGATACATAATGCACGCCATGGTGGAAAGATTATTTTTCCCGTAATGGTTGCAAGTCTGCTTGCTTTTTCAAATGGAGCTGCAGCAAACGGTATGGGAGAAGCCTTCGACACGGCCGCCTCCAGTCTCGGAGAAACCTACGGCGAATTAAGTAGTGGCTCGAAATTTACAATGGTGCTACTCAACCACGGTAAGACAACAGAAAAGTATTTTAAAGATAATACTAATGATATTGATGGCATGGATCGTCAATATGAGTGGGGGCAATCAGTCGGTTTATTTTTTCGCTCAGGCAAAACCCCGTTGTTTAACAGCCCGGTAAATATCAATTTTAATTTGGGTTATAGCTATATGTTTAAACTGGGTGCCTCTTACCCGGGCGATGTACACAACTGGAATGGGGGCGAAAAAATATTTATAAGTGAGGACTGTTTTTGGTCTGGTGGAGAGCCCTACAAAGGACAATATAAATGTAATGAATCTTCACCATACGGAAAAGTACCAGTTGCAAATATAAAACTTGATTGGGGTAAAAATAAGCAAAATCGTGGCTTTATGAAAATTGGTGACGGTTTTTATAATACCGGTATGATCACAACGGCAACCGATGATGATGCGCTATTATCCAGTTACCGCGGTATTACGGCCCAGCACAGTTATAATGGTTACATTATTGACGGTGCTTATGTGATCGGTTTTATGTCCGGTAATGAAGATAAAATGCAGGATCTCAGAGGTAATGCGAATTACTATGAGCCGGATCCGCTTAACTATGATTATCTCTACACTATGCGTTTGCGCAAGAAATTCAGTGATCAAGGGGGTTATCAAATCGCTTACGGTGAAGCCAAAGATTATCTTCGCCGCTCCCATGCTGCGGCTTATTACAACCTCAAGATAAATCCTCAAACTAAGCTGTTTATGCAGGCACAATATTACTATAACCATAAAGCCGGGGATTTATGGGATATCGATGTCGAAAAAGAGATTGCGGCATTCGATGAATATGCGTCCTTCATCGAGTATGAATTTATACTAAAATATGATGCGATGCAGTTCCTTTACGCGTTCAGCAAAACAAATGCCCCTCGTGAAAATGGCAGTGGTAACGGTGCATTCAGCTATGGCTTCGGTAAAGCGAAAGGCTATTTAAACCAGGCAACCAGTGGTAATTATCACGGTTTCAGACGTGATGGTGAAGAAGCTATGGTGCTGGGTGTCAAATATGATTTCCGTCATTTCGATCTTCGAGATATGAATATTCAGTACCGCTATCACTGGGGTAAGGCTCCGGTTAAGAATAAAACTTCAGGTGATATCGAATATGGTAAAGAATATGAACATGCAATCACCTTCAGCTATGAACCTAAATCCGGCATGCTTAAAGGATTTGTATTTAACCTGAAACAGGCATTCTATCGTCCGGATGAGACGCTAGGTCAGCTTCAACCAGGTGATATCAGCACAAAAGCGGATAAAACAGCCACCAAATTTATCGTAGCCTATATGTTTAGCCTTAAATAAGACTTACAGCTAACTCTACTGCGGCTCTTTAACAATAAGAGTCGCAGTAGTCAGGCATGTTTATGGACTTAGCTCAAGTTAATTATATTGGCCCATTAATAATGAGTAGATTTAACAAACTATTAGGTATACCTTTATTTATGAAGTGACATAGCTAGATAATTTATTGTGCCAATATTTATGGAAAGATAAATAAAATGAAATACCGCCATGTGGAAAAATCGGATGTTGAGTTGGGTCGCGTGCTTCAATACTCAGTTTACAATATTACTGGCAAGTTGTTACTGAAAAAACATAAGTTGATCACAACTGAACGTCAGAAAAAATTCATGTTAAATCATGGGGTGATTTGCAATATTGATACTATACCTTGCCGACAGTCAACTGATAAAATTAAACAGTACCCCTACTATAAAAGATGCAGCCCAGGCAGTGCTTTTAATAAAAAAAATGCCTGGCTTAGTGAACTCTATTTTTTATTCCTGCAGAACCAGCATACGAAGTTACCTGATTTTGTTCACTGTATTCTTAGCATCGGGCTAGAAATTCAATTACAAGTAAAAACGCAACATGATCCTCTATTAGCCTCATTGCAGCTGGATTTGGAAAACCATTATGGCTTAATTCATGCGTTACATGTCGCACTAAGCTGTGAAATTATCGGCAAGAGCATTGGATTGGGACAGGCAGAAAGACTGGTTATTGTCGCGGCGGCTTTAACCCATGATCTGGGGATAATTGCCGAGCAAGAAACGCTCAACAATCAAACTGAGCAGTTAACTGAATTTCAATGGGATAAAATTAAACAACACCCGATAAAAACTGAAGAAATATTACAGCAACTGGATGTTGATGATTCCCAATGGTTAGAAATAGTGAGACATCATCATGAAAGACTTGATGGCTCTGGTTATCCAGACGGTCTAGCAGGAGCACAGATATCACTCGGAGCAAGAATTATAGCCATAGCTGATATTTATTCGGCAATGGTGCATCCGACTGCATTCCGTAGCGAAAAATCAGGAAAACAGGTGTTAACTGAGTTGTATGAGATGCGCGGCAAAGAGTTAGATAGCAGCTTGGTCGAATGTTTTATTGATGAAATGGGTCGTTATCCTCCGGGTTCTTTGGTGCGACTGGAAAATAATGAAATTGCAGTGGTTTATACTGCGGGAAGTCAAGCACAGAGCAGCGAAGTGTATGCTTTGCTATCTCCGGAAAATGATATATACCTACAACCAATACTCAGGAATACACAAGAGGATAACCATACAATCGTTAAAGAAGAGATGCTGAACGAATATGAAATATTACTGGATACAATTGAAACTCTTTGGGACTGATTGATTTACATGCTCCTATATTTGACTCTACGATAATCTAAACTATACGGGTTATCCCTCAAAGTTTCGTATACCTAGAGAGGGCTTTTTTGAGGGTAATCAAGTAAATTAGTAAAGCACAAGATTTCATCAAGTGCTTAGATATGACTTTAAGCTCTACTGTCGGCGAATTTACTTTCACCATAAAAATGAGATTGAATTTTGTGAACATCGCCTTTTTTGCTTAATTCAACCTGCCAAATCTCACCATTATGTGCGATATCTTTAGGATAATCAGGCAGAGTATTAAGTAAAATTGACTTGATCATACGCAGTGTCACTGCATGGGTAATGATTAGAATATGCTCATGTTTTTCATCAAAAACCATATCAAAGAAAGGCTGCAGACGATTGGCAATCATTTCGTAAGATTCCCCCTCTCCTTCAGGTACCCACTTCCATCGTAAACTTCTGTCGTGACAATAGTCAGGTTCATCATCTAACTCGGCATATGTTTTACCTGCATATTTGCCAAGATCTTGTTCAATAACTCGATTATCCGTTATCGCTTGTAAATTAAATAGTTCTTCAAAAGGGGCTGCAGTTTGTTTTGCACGAAGAAGAGGAGACGTAATGATATGGTCTATTTGCTGGAATTCTTGTAACTCCTTAGCGATTTGCTCCGCATCTTTTTTTCCTTTTTCAGTTAAAGGGAAATCAAGTTGTGATGCCAATATATCAGCTAGGTTCGCTTCACTTTCAGCGTGGCGCATAAAATAGAGAGTTGTCATAAAATAACCTTATAGAATGACGTTAAAATTAAAACAGACTAAAGATTAAAAGCATTACCGACAGGCTATCTTTAATCTAAACAATAAGGCTAAATTATACAGGATATCAGCCGGCATGACTCTATTAACAGCCTATAAAAAGAGAAGTTTTTAAAAAATATAGCTACTTTCTAAATGCTACTTTTAATGCGAATCACCTTCATTTTATAAATAAACTCCGGTAGCAATTAAGTTCGAAAAACAGCATATTGCAAATCAACAAAGTGTCTACGATACTAGCGCTTATCCGTAAGCTGAACATTAACAATCAGCATGAAAATATCCGATAAAAAGAGCATAGAAATGATAGAGAAGCGAGCTTTGTTACTCTAATAAACCTAAATAATAGGGCCAATCAAACAAATCGCCGGGATCATTTTTTCGTCCCGGGGAAATATTACTATGCCCGGTTATGCGATCCGCTGTAATCGCAGGATAGCGTTGCTTAATCTCCAGCGTTAATTTAGCAAGCGCTTGATACTGCGCCTCTGTATAGGCCGATTTATCCGTACCTTCGAGCTCAATGCCAATCGAATAATCATTGCAGGCGTCGACGCCGTTAAATGATGATAACCCCGCATGCCAGGCTCGTTTTGCAAAAGGGACATATTGCTCAACTGTACCGTCTCGACGAATCACGCAATGAGCAGAAACTTGCAAACCGGCTAAATCGCTAAAGCTGGGGTGCGCATTACAATCTAAACAACCGCTAAACAGTTGCTCAATCTCTTTACCACCGTAAATACCTTCAGGCAAACTAATACAATGAATAACTAATAAACTCAGCTCGCAACCACTCGGTCGCTCACTAAAAAAAGGAGAGAAAATTTGTCTGGCACCCTGGTAAAAACCTAATTTATTGATCACCACTCACAGCCCTGTCAGGTACAAATTACGTGAAGCTATCATAACGTAAAATCAAGGCGAAAAAAAAGGCGCTAATTGCGCCCTTTCTCAATAATGAATAAATTTCTCGCGGTTATTCCCACTCGATAGTTGCAGGTGGTTTGCCTGAAACATCGTATACAACACGTGAGATACCATCAATTTCATTGATAATACGGTTTGATACATGACCGATTAAATCATATGGAAGATGTGACCAGCGCGCGGTCATAAAGTCGATAGTTTCAACACAACGAAGTGAAACAACCCAATCATATTTACGACAATCGCCCATTACACCAACAGAGCGTACAGGCAGGAAGACCACAAATGCCTGGCTTACTTTGTGGTAAAGCTCCGCTTTATGTAACTCTTCAATAAAGATTGCATCTGCACGGCGCAGTAGATCACAGTACTCTTTTTTCACTTCACCAAGAACACGCACACCTAGGCCAGGTCCAGGGAACGGATGGCGGTACAGCATATCGTAAGGTAAGCCTAACTCTAGGCCGATTTTACGCACTTCATCTTTAAACAGTTCACGCAGTGGTTCAACTAGTCCCATCTCCATATCATCGGGTAATCCGCCGACATTATGGTGAGATTTGATAACATGTGCTTTGCCCGTTTTAGAAGCAGCTGATTCAATTACATCAGGGTAGATAGTTCCTTGTGCCAACCATTTAGCATTATTTAATTTTTTCGATTCCTCATCAAAAATTTCAACAAATACACGGCCGATAATCTTACGTTTCGCTTCCGGATCAGCTTCACCTGCCATCTGCTCTAAGAAACGATGCTCAGCATTAACATGAATAATGTTTAATCCGAAATGATCGCCAAACATATCCATCACTTGCTGACCTTCGTTTAAACGCAGTAAGCCGTTATCAACAAACACGCAAGTCAGTTTATCACCAATGGCACGTTGCAGTAACATAGCAACAACAGAGGAATCAACACCACCAGAAAGACCTAAGATAACTTCATCGTCACCGACTTGCTCTTTCATACGTGCAACCGCATCATCAATAATTGAAGCGGGTGTCCACAAGGTTTCACAGCCGCAGATATCAACCACGAAGTTACGTAACATACGTTCGCCCTGGCGAGTATGTGTTACTTCAGGATGGAACTGTACGCCGTAAAAACGCTTCTCTTCATTGGCAATAGCAGCAAACTGGCAAGTTTCAGTATTGGCAATCGTGATGAAGTCGTCAGGAATTGCAGAAACTTTATCACCGTGGCTCATCCACACATCTAGTAATGCATTGCCATTTTCAGCAAGACCATCTTCAATTGCATGAAGGAATTTAGAAGCGGCTTGCACTTCAACTTGTGCGTAACCAAATTCACCTTCCCCCTCACCTTTGATAACAGCGCCACCGAGTTGCTCAGACATGGTCTGCATGCCGTAACAGATGCCTAAAACAGGTACACCCGCATTAAACACATATTCAGGTGCACGCGGAGAGCCTTCGGCAATTACACTTTCAGGGCCGCCCGCTAAAATAATACCGTTAGGGTTAAAATCTTTAATGTCTTGCTCATCAACATCCCAGCTCCAAAGCTCACAGTAAACACCTATTTCACGGATACGACGCGCGATTAATTGAGTGTATTGAGAGCCGAAATCTAAAATCAGAATTCGCTGTTCATGAATGTTCTTGATCATGGATTAATCCTTTTTATAAAGAATAGAAGACGGTAAAACCGTCTTCGTAATATTATTCAGCCGCCTGATTAACAGCAGCTTTTAACAATTTAGAAGCGCAGAAATTTCATTTAAATCTGCTAGCAGGCAGCATTCCCATACAGAGCGTGAGGAACGAAACCTGCATCTGGATTGTTATTAAGGCGACTAACTGCCAGAACGGTAGTTAGGTGCTTCCTTAGTAATTGCAACGTCATGCACATGGCTTTCGCCCATACCTGCACTGGTAATTTTCACAAACATTGCTTTGGTGTTCATCTCGTGGATTGTTGCACAACCCGTCAAGCCCATAGATGAACGCACGCCGCCCATCTGCTGATGAACGATCTCTTTAACTTTACCTTTGTAAGCAACGCGGCCTTCAATACCTTCAGGTACTAATTTGTCCGCAGCATTATCAGACTGGAAGTAACGATCAGATGAACCCGATGACATAGCGGCAAGCGAGCCCATACCACGGTAAGATTTGTACGAACGACCCTGGAATAAGATAATTTCACCAGGAGACTCTTCCGTTCCTGCGAACATGCTGCCCATCATTACACATGATGCGCCTGCGGCTAATGCTTTAGCGATATCACCTGAGAAACGAATTCCGCCATCGGCGATAACCGGAATACCAGTACCTTCAAGGGCAGCAACTGCATCAGAGATAGCAGTAATCTGCGGAACACCAACACCGGTAACGATACGGGTAGTACAGATTGAACCAGGGCCGATACCAACTTTAACCGCGCTACAACCAGCAGCGACGAGTGCTTTAGCACCTTCACCCGTTGCTACATTACCACCGACAATCTGCAGATCCGGGTATGAACTGCGTGTTGCTTTAATACGATCTAACACACCTTGAGAATGACCGTGTGAAGAATCAATTAATAAAACATCCACACCCGCTTCTACTAATGCATCAATACGCTCTTCATTACCCGCTCCAGCACCGACAGCGGCACCGACACGTAAGCGACCTAATTCATCTTTACATGCGTTTGGTTTACGCTCTGCTTTACGGAAATCTTTAACTGTGATCATGCCTTTTAGTTTAAAGTTATCATCAGTTAATAATACTTTTTCAATGCGGTGTGCGTGCATTAATGCTTCAACTTCATCACGCGGCGTGTTTGATTTAGCAGTAACAAGATCAGCTTTACCTGTCATAACAGCCGAAACGGGCTTTTCTAAATCTGTTTCAAATAAAACGTCACGGCCAGTGATAATACCCACTAATTCGCCAGTAGATTCAACAACCGGGTAACCAGCAAAACCGTGTTTTACTGTTAGTTGTTTAATTTGACCTAAAGTAGTGTCAGGAGATACAGTAACAGGGCTAGCAACAACACCACTTTCATGAATTTTAACCAGACGAACTTGTTCAGCCTGCAGTTCAATAGACATGTTTTTATGGATAAAACCGATACCACCTTCCTGCGCTAAAGCGATAGCAAAACGCGCTTCAGTCACAGTGTCCATAGCTGCAGAAACAACTGGAATATTTAATGATATGGTTGGAGTTAGTTGGGTTTTTAAGTCCGCAGTATTTGGAAGTACAGTCGAATGACTTGGCACTAATAATACATCATCAAATGTTAACGCATCTTTGGCAATTCGTAGCATTGCAATATCTCACTTATAGTTGGGAGGATTTTTCAGTATACCCAAATTTCTTGGGTATGATATTGCGCTGGGATTTTAATCGTTATGTGAGCGAACTACAATTAAAAATTAACTTGTTTAGCAACTCTTTTTAACATTTACCAGAAGATGCTAAGATTCAGCTCAATTTTCACTGCTAACAAATTGCGATAAACGATAATGAACTCACAAAATAAGAATATCTATAGTGTCAGCAGCCTTAATCGCGCTGCAAAATCTCTTTTAGAAACAGGTCTTGGAGTCATATGGTTATCCGGTGAGATTTCTAACCTAACCGTTGCCGTTTCCGGGCACTGGTATTTCACCCTGAAAGATCACAGCGCACAAGTACGCTGCGCCATGTTTAAGGGCAATAATCGACGTGCGGGTTTTACCCCAAAACATGGGCAACAGGTTTTAGTACGCGGCAAACTCAGCCTTTATGAAGCTCGTGGTGATTACCAGCTGATTGTTGAAAGCATGGCACCCGAAGGTGATGGTTTATTAAAACAGCAATTTGAAGCATTAAAGTGCCAACTGGCCGCTGAAGGTCTGTTTTCTGAAAGTAATAAGAAACCCTTGCCGCAAATTATCAAACGTATTGGTATTATCACCTCATCCACAGGTGCTGCACTGCACGATATTTTAAGTATATTAAAACGTCGCGATCCGCGCTTGCAGGTGATTATCTACCCAAGCCAAGTCCAAGGTGCAGGCAGCGCGCAGTCGGTTGCCGCGCAAATTCAACTGGCCAATGCACGTAATGAATGTGATTTGTTAATCATTGGCCGCGGTGGCGGTTCATTAGAAGATCTCTGGTGTTTTAATGAAGCAGTTGTTGCTTATGCTATTTTTAATAGCCAATTACCTATTATCAGCGCTGTTGGCCATGAAATTGATGTCACCATTAGTGATTTTGTGGCGGATCTACGTGCTGCCACCCCTTCTGCAGCCGCAGAGCTTGTCAGTCAGAACAAGGTATTTGTGGAAACGCAATTACAGACATTATTGAATCGTCTCAAACAAGCAATGTCCGCGCGCTTGCAGCTAAAATCACACCAACATGCTTTATTAAAGGAAAAATTACTCAAACAAGATCCTAAACATAAATTACAACAGCAAAGCCTGCAGCTCGATGAACTTTCATTACGCCTGTCACATGCAATGAAGCAAACACTGAGCAGACAAACTCAAAAGCAGCAACAGTTACAAAGCAAGTTATCGCATTTCAGCCCCGAGCAGAGCATTCACCTTGAACTGCAGAAACAATCACAACTTAAGGCTCGCCTGCAAACAGCTATGTTAAACAAACTTAAGCAAAGCGAGATGGACCTGCAGAGTAATATTGCGCAGTTAAATACTGTCAGCCCACTCGCCACCTTGGCGCGCGGTTATGCGATTGTAAAAGATCAGAAAGGCAAAGTGACCACAGATGCATCCACTTTAGCTGCGGGAGATAAAATAACGGTGCGCTTAGATAAGGGTGAGATAAAAGCGCAGGTACTGTAGTTGCTCTGCGAACATTGCAGGCGAGACTTCAATCCCGCCTGCCATTTAGCGCGGCTGAAGCCGCACTTCCAAATTATTCAAAGGTCTGCAAACGGTAGATAATGCGGTCATTACCTCGGAATAATCCAAATGAGACCTCCCCGGAGATACAATCTTTCTTTGTTCCTGTAGCACTCGGGCAAGCAACCGCATTGCCGCTGTCTAATAGCCAAGGCGCATCTAATACTGCTGATGTATTAGATTTTAAATTAATAAAATAATCGAGTTTACCGCGAGTTGATGGCGACGGAGCGGAGAAATCGAAAAAGCTTTGACCATTAATTAAGGGGGTATTTAATATTCTCACTTTAGTTTTCCCCTTGCTACCTGTTTGCGGATCTGTTATCTCAATTTTATCCGTAGTTGCATTTTTTACGGGGATAGCGCTAACTTGTGACATATCGGTAGTGCTGCATATATCTCGAATCATCGGCACAAAATGACTACCATCATAATAGGTGGCTTGCACTGTGGTGCGAACCGGTTGAAATTCACTGCCATGACCATTTCCAGCCTGTAAACGCCCGTAAGCTAAATCACCAAAGCTACTTAGATTAATATCAGCGGGTAATCGACATTGATTGGTGGTTGTACAGGGTGTTGATGCATTGGTCTGTAATTTTTCACCATCTATGCCAGATAACGTTATGAAATACTCAATTTGATTGTCAGTACCATCAGGCATTACCGAAAAATAGGGGCCATCCGCGGCGGTTAACGATTTTTGCAAACCCATTGCAAGCCCAGTAATAGTGTAAACACCGGCTTCCCATTGTGTTTCATCATAATAATCAACGGGTAATATCCGTTCACTCACATTTGTTGAATCATTTGTTGCATACGCCACATCAGAAAAATTAGCCGTTGCAGCAACAGGGTAGCCATTGTTAACATCATAATGATAATTCTCCGTTGTTTTTTCAGTCGCACTCGCACTGGCTTGCGCTTTTGCTTGCATCACATAATTTACTGATACCGCAGAAGTTAACAACGGGGTATCCGTTGCTAGCCCTTCTGTCATATAAGTAAAATCATTGCTGTTACAACCTCCTTGATAATGATAATTATCGTAAGCTAAATAATTGGGGTAAAAGCGCCCTATCTCTTTAACATCAGAAACAGTAATATCATTGCCTGTTTGAATATAATTAACACTGGTTGCCTGTAAACCAAGTACCCCCACTTCATCATAGGAAAGGTCGGAATAGATTAACTCACCTCCACTCATCATGGCAGTTAAAGCATTACTCCCATCTTCTGAATGAACAGTACCAATAGATGCTGAAGCGTGCGTTGGGAAAACTAACGTCGGTAACAGTGTCACACTATTACTAAAGCTTGGCGTAACCGTGCTTGTACCGTTTGTACAATGATTCAAAGGGTCATCACTACAATCAATGACCGCTTTTACTGTGATATCAAATGTATCAACATCAACGACTGTGCTATGGCTACGCACTGCAGCACGTTTAAAACCAGTGCCAGTGATAGGATCATAATCACTCAGCTCAGCAGGATTATCGCTAACTGGAGTAATTATTAATTGCAAAGGATTAACAATGGTAATGGCGCTGCCTTGTAATTCATCATCTTGGCCCGGATCCGCAGGCGGAGCGCCAATACCTTGATCATCCCGCGCATGAATTTGTATTTGCCCAGCATCGGGGTAATTAACCGAAACCGTTGCCACGCCATTTAAAAAGGTAACGCTTTGCTCCGTAGCATCCGTTGCATTTTTTTCAATCACAGTTTGATTAACTTCAACATTGAGACCAACAGGAACCTCTGGCTCTACATAACTCGACCAGAACTTTAAGTTTTTATCACCCGTATACTCCTCGATAACCTCACAACCATCCGCATCTGGATCTTTACCTACAGCTGTCAATGTTAAAGCAAACGGAAGATTAGCCGTTGTAAAACAGGGTGATGCGTCTATACCATTGTTACAACTGAGTTCCGATTTTAACTGGAAAGGTCGAAAGCTAATTAAATTTGAAACGTTACTTACCGCCCCGCTACTCACACTAACCGTTAAGTCACTGGCGATATTATTAAATAAACCCAGTTCAATAATCCCTTGATCGGAAGCTACAAATTGATAACTGGCTTGACCATTATCAGCGCTACCGACATCAGTCAGTGTTCCATCTGCATTTAGCTTATTCCAAACACCTTTATCCGTGCTGGTTGAAAGATTAATCAATCCCACATAATCGGTTGCGGGATTGCCATCTAACAACACCTGAATAAAAACAGGATGTGGTTCACAGGTCAGCGCATCAGCGGAAGTGGTTATCTCAAAAACATAATCATTAACAGGAGGGACGCCACATTCAAGCTCATTTTCAATTATCGTATTATCTGTCATTTGTAAATTTGCAGATGCTACACGCCCTTCAATGTAGGTATTACCGTTTAACTCTACATTACCATTGGCATAGAGCGATCCGCTAAAACGAGCATTACCATTGAAAGCTACCGTTTCCCCTGTTACAAAAACAAACTGTCCAGGGAGAGCGGTATTACTCCTTTCAATACTGCCCTGAACACTATCGCTCTTACTAACAAACAGATAAACATCCCCCTCCCCCACCTCTATCCGCGAGCTTTCGTTAGTAACTCCCAAGCCTCTTATCGCATAAACCCCTGCATTTAAATAAACAACACCACCGTCGTAAACATTAAGCCTATTAATACGATATACATGCTCAGGTATCTGTGAAGCAAACGTTAATGTACCACCATTATGTACAGTAATATCTCCAAAGGCTGTGCCCTTGAATTTATCCGTTGCAGAATCGGGATCGCCGAGCGTAATATTCAGACCATCCGCTCCCGACCATGAGGCGACTGTAATGTCAGGAGCGTCAATAGTTGGGATAGTAAAAGAAGAAAGCTCAGCAGATTGCTCTCCTGTACTCGTACACTGTACACCTACCCCACAGCCATTAGCATTGCCGTAAGGCTCATGAGAGTAAAAATCAAATGCATTGGTATCATCAATAATTTGCGAGCTGCCCCACATGGTTAAATGACCACTGCTGCTGTAGCTCTGCGCTGCATCTTGAAAGATAGCACTACACTGCTCGGTTAATTCATCCACAGGTAGATCGATTGAGGGGATAGGCTCCCCGCCCGAACAGGTGCCTTCTACTATTATAATATTACCCTGATTATGCAGGGTGATCTGTTGTTCGCTATATACAAACCCCGTTACAGTTACCTTCTTGCCAATATAAACATTACCTGTGGCATAAATACTGCCATCATAAGTTGTTCTTCTATTACTATTAGCCCCATTAATACTCACTTCACCTAGCACGTAAATATCCCCGCTACGATTATCTCCAGCTGCAATATCCAAATCGCCACTCACAATTTCAAAACCACTGAGATCTAGGTCAGACTCACAAATATCAGCAGTGCCCCTAGCAGCTGCATTAGCAGAAATAAAAAATAAAGCAGTTAAGATAAGTTTCACTATCAATTTCATAAATTAGTCGCCTCGACTGTTATTTGACGGCGCGTGTTGATTTGACTGCTTTGACATGTGGCCGTACTGACGACTTTATAGCGCGTCGCCAAACCTGCGGAGGCTAATGTTGAGCTACAAATCACCTTGATGTCGGTGCAGCCATGAAATCCAGCATTATTATCTGGTAAGGTGGGCTCCACAGTGACAGCAGCACAGGTTGCGAGACCAGCAGAGGCCGCATTCAGCGGGAACAGCTGAGCTAATGCAATTTCACTAGCCGAATAGGCCGACAGATAAGCGCGTGCTGCATACACTTCATAACTTGTACCCTCAGCGCTGTCTCGCTGTAATGAGATTAAACTCGCACCTAATAATGAGATAACAATAATCACAAAGATGGCAATAACAATCGCACTGCCCGACTGTTTTTTTACTGAGTAGCAGTTTTGTTTACGGGACCTTGTTTTATGGTACATTGCTGATATGTAACGTTTGCTCAATCGAAACCTCCTGCCCGTCAAAGTCGAGAGTAAAAATTGCCTGTACTAGACCATTGCGCTGCAGCGTCGCGTCACTCACTGAAAAACTGCCCGATATATTATTGGCCATTAATACACCATCGACGCACTCACTGCCACGCAATAAATTACCAGCACTAAAATAGTAAGTTATATTATCGCGAATAATATAAACACGTTTAGCGGGAGAGGCTAAAGAAAAACTAACATCTCCGCCAAAATTAAGTGTATCTTTACCTGCATTAATAGCACTAATCGGCTGAACTTTATCACTGCCGCTCAGTTCACTCTGCGCTAACAGATAAACAACCGCTTTATCGCCAGTCTGATGGCTATAATCATTAATCGGCGCAATCGTACCGACACTGGCGCTTAATGGCGCGATAGGAAAGTCATTATAAAGCGAACTGGCAATAATCGGTGTAAAGGTTAAACAGCCATTAGTGACGATGGCGCTATTAGGTAGCGCACTTGAGACTTCTCTACGCAGGCGTTCCATTACAAAACGCACACTGTTCAGTGATTTATCACGCTCTGTAATATCGGTATAGATATCCACCCCAGTGGCGATATAACTGCTTGTCGCGATGCCCAACGCAGAGAGGATGATGATTACAATCACCAGTTCAACTAAAGTAAAGCCCTTTTGTAAAACGACCTTAGCAGCTCGCATTAATAGTTCCCCTTTAAAGCAGAGAATAAAATCTGTTCATCACTTGGCGTTCTGATAGTGACATCAATGCGTTTCATTGTTGCGCCACCGAGCGTAGTGGTATCTGCAACCACCTCTATCTTTACTGCATAGTTATTGTATTGCGAGGGCAAAGGGGTCCCTAATACATCACCATAAGTGACTGCACTGACAAAATCATTTTCGATAAAATCATCAACGTCATTAAAGTTCTGGTGTTCACCTGCGCTTTCACCTGTATCTATGCCAAAAGTAGCAGAACAAGCCACTGCGGTTGGCGTTCCACCTGTTTGCCAATTTGTACCGTCAAACCATAAACTGACATCTCCCCAGATTTCACCGCAGCGGTAATAACCACCGTTATGATCGGAGTTCTGATCATACGCGCGTGACAAAATATTCTGCAAAATGCTCTGTCCAAGCTGTGAAGCGCGTAAACGGTAAAGCGGTTCAAGCGCATCTTTGCTTTGTGAAATCAGCATAGTATTCATGACCATCATCGCTACCCCTAATACGACAATGCCGACCACAAGTTCAACAAGGCTAAAACCTCGGCTAACTCCTTTATTGACGGTTTTTTTATTCATGCCTATTTTATTCATGAACATAGCCCTCAGACTCAATGGTTACACTTAAACTGTTATCACCTGTAATAGTAATGGGGCTAGCGCCTGTTGCTAATCTCCCCTGCAGATCAAAACGGTAATTATTCGGAGCTAACATGCCCGTTGGAAAGGTTACGCTATTATATTGATTATAATCATCGCTTGCACAAACATCAGCGGCAGATGGTAAGTTACAGTCGTTACCATTTTTAGTCGTATGCTCATGATAAAAGCAGTTACTTTTTACCACCAGCCAATAACAGGCATTCTCAGTCACATCGGTAGTAGGATCTGCATTCATCGCTTGCAGTTGTACTAAACGTAAACGGGCAATTAATTGGTCCTGCACGGTATAATCTTCAAACCCTGATTTGCTGGAAAATTTTGGAATGGCCACTGCAGCTAATACAGAAATCACAATAATCACCACCACCAGCTCAATCAGCGTGAAACCAGCTATTTTAGAGGTTGAGTTTTTACCTACGGCTGACGACATTTAATATCCATTTAAGTTGTAGTTTAACAGCGAGTTTAACAGCCTGTTTCGTTAATAATAATTTGCGGGCGAAATCCACTGTCCAAAGCCCCCTGATAACTAATATTACAACGAGAAATCGATCCGGGTCCCTGTTTTGTCCACAAATAAACCGACGCGGGTTGGTTTATTGTGCCTGACTGCTGATTACTATAAAGCCAGTCAATTTCATCTAATTCAATGATTTTTATTATCTCAGACCAAACTCCCTGCGGGTAACCATAACGGGTAAAAACCACAAACGGATCATTCGCATCAAGTACACGTCCGGATTTTATTGCCACTAACGCGCTTGGCTGTGTTTCTTTCCCCGCCAACACAGCTTTATTATAGGTAAAACCGGCGGCATCTTCGAGCGACGACTGCATTCCCTGCAATACCGACAGGTGCGCATCGGCTGTTAAAGGGATAAATTTCTGCAGCGCAACTGCACTTAATATTCCGATCACCGTCACCACTAAAATCAACTCCAGTAGAGAAAAAGCAGATTGTGCATGGCGATATTTAATTTGCCGCATTTTATTCCTGTTTTTTATCGTAAACATGCCAGGTTAAGAATGCTTCAATAATAGAAAATAACAGCATAAAGCGCGAGTTAATAATCATCTCTGTCGCAAATAGAAACCGTTTTTGTGAGGCAAAAAAAATCCCACGCTAAAGGTGGGATTTTCAATTAACTATGCATTACCACGCAGAGCGTGGGAACGATTAAATAATAGAAAATAATAACAAGATGGGCGAGCCATCAAGGCAATATATACAAGATAGAAAAGTTTTTTGGCAAGCAGATAAAAAAATCCCACGATAAACGTGGGATTTAGAGGTTCTTATTCGAGTTGCTTAAGAATTAACAGTCAGTAACCGTCGCTGTAATAACCGGACGTGCGTCAGCAGCTGCTTCATTATATACCACTGTACAAGTTGTTGTTTGCGTCGCACCTGATGCAACTAAAGCTGTAATAGTTGTAGTAGTAGTACCGTGTGCGACAGTCCAATCATCTACACTTAATTCAACAGCGTCTTCGATACCAGTCGAAGATGAATCAGGGTAACCGTTTACAAGGGTAACATTACGATCAGTCGCGGCGGCAGAGGATGCATTTTCAACACCGTCAATGGCAGCGCGAGAATAAGCTAAGCTTGCCGCACCTTCCAATGCTGCTTTAACTCCTTTTATTGCAGATTCACGTGCATCACCTTGCAGATCCACAAATTTTGGCACGGCTGTAGCTGCCAGAATACCAAGAATAATAATAACGATAACTAATTCAATTAACGTAAAACCCGACTGTTTTTTCATAATAAAAAGATCCTGTATTTTGAATATTGTTTAACTATTGTGTTAAACAATAAATAATTTAATAAATTTGTGCAATTTAAACTTCCGTGTAGATAGTGGAAGTTTAACCTAAAAAAAAGGCTCGCTGTACGATAAAAGTTTATCTTGTATCACGTTATAAATTTATAATTCAAATTAAGAGGCTAAAGCCTAAACCTTATATCAACAAGTGCTGACATTGAAATCAACTCAAACCAAATGACGCGATTTATAACAAATATCAGCAAGCATACTGTATGCCAACTACCCTCTAACCAGATAATCGCCAATACCAATCCACTTGTAAGTGGTTAACTCTTGTAACCCCATCGGGCCGCGTGCATGTAACTTTTGCGTGGAAACGGCAACTTCAGCGCCTAAGCCGAATTGGCTGCCATCAGTAAAACGGGTACTGGCATTAACATATACAGCGGCTGAGTTTACTGCATTAATAAATTTATTGGCAACGGTGAAATCATTAGTCAAAATACCGTCAGAGTGCTCTGAGCTATGCTCACGAATATGTGCTAAGGCTTCGTTTAAACCCGTGACCACTTTGACACCTAAATGAAGCGATAACCATTCACGGGAAAAATCCCCCTCCTGAGCGACTGTCGCTTTATCACCTAAAATTGCTTTTGCTTTGCTTTCACCAACTAAGGTTACAGCAAGTGGTAACAGATGCGCGGCTAATTTTGGTAAAAACTCAGCGGCAATTTTTTCATCGACCAATAAGGTATCAAGGGCATTACAAACACTCGGACGCTGCACTTTGGCATTTTCAATAATCGCTAATGCTTTATCAAAATCGGCACTTTGCTCGACAAACAGATGACAGATACCGATACCGCCAATAATCACAGGGATAGTGCTGTTTTCTTTACAGAAAAGTTGCAGACCTGCATTACCGCGCGGAATAATCATATCCACATATTGATCCATTTTCAGCAACTCGCCGACTAAAGCGCGATCTGTACTTTCAATATATTGCACTGCAGTTTTAGGTAAGCCCGCTTTTTGTAAAGCGCTCTGAATCACTTTAACCAACACCATATTAGAGCGAATCGTTTCTTTACCGCCGCGTAAAATACTGGCATTACCTGTTTTTAAACAAAGAGCGGCAATATCAATAGTTACATTGGGACGTGCTTCGTAAATAACACCAATCACTCCCACCGGCACTCGGCGTTTACTCAGCTTCAGACCATTTTCAAGTAACTTACTGTCAAACTCTTCACCAACTGGATCGGCTAAATTAATCACACTGCGCAGATCAGCGATAATGCCCGCTAAACGTGTTTCATCAAGTAATAACCTATCTAATAACGCATCGGTTAATCCCGCATCGATGCCCGCTTGTATATCTTGTTTATTAGCTGCAACAATCTCACTTTCGTTTGCTTCCAGCGCTAATGCAATCGTTTCTAACGCAGCATTTTTTTGTTTGCTGTCCGCTATCGCAAGTTCATAACTTGCTTCTTTTGCGAGCTTTCCTATCGCTTGTAAATCCATTATTTTTTTCCTTATTGCATTGCCAGCTGGCGCACGGCAATTAAAATATTTTTTATAACAACACTAAATCATCGCGGTGAATGGCCACTCGACCATGTTCAAACCCTAAACAGGCTTCGATTTGATCTGAATGTAACCCTTTAATTTTTTCAATATCAATACTTTTATATCTTACAACACCTCGCGCGAGCTCATTGCCTGCCAGGTTGCTAATAACAACCACGTCACCACGTAAAAAATGTTCTGTTGTGCCTCTTATGCCTTTAGGTAATAAACTGCTGCCAGAATCAACAATCGCCTGCTCGGCACCATCATCGACAATAATAGTTCCGGCAATAGTAGAGCCTGCAAAAATCCAATTTTTGCGTGCTTCTAAGCGACTATTATCATTAACAAAACGTGTTCCAACCGCTTTATTGTTAACCGCATCAATAATGACATTGTTTTTATGACCAGAAGCAATCACCACCTCAATTCCGCCACGATGTGCAACAGTTGCTGATTCAATCTTAGTTGCCATACCGCCAGTGCCTAAACCGCCGACACTGCCACCCGCTAATGCATGAATTTCATCGGTAATGATTGCAATTTCAGGAAGCAGCTGTGCATCGGGATTGCTGCGTGGATCTGCGGTGAATAACCCTTTCTGGTCAGTTAACAGCAATAACTGATCCGCATCTGCGAGTAATGCAACTAACGCAGAAAGATTATCATTATCGCCCACTTTTATTTCGCTGGTTGCAACCGCATCATTTTCATTTACTACCGGTATAATTCGATGTTTGAGCAGCGTTTTGATGGTATCCCGCGCATTTAAAAAACGTACGTGATCATCTAAATCGGCGCGAGTTAAGAGCATTTGCCCAACATGCAGGCCATAAATTTTAAAGAGATTTTCCCACTCACGTACCAGTTGACCTTGTCCTACAGCAGCGAGCATCTGTTTATTGGCAAAGGTCGGAGCAATATCGGGCATATTTAGATGTTCTTTACCGGCAGCGATTGCGCCAGAGGTGACCACGATAATTTGATGGCCCTGCTTTTGTAACTGCGCGCATTGACGCACAATTTCAACCATATGGGAGCGGTCTAATTTTGCGGTGCCACTCGTCAGAACACTGGTTCCTAGCTTAACTACAATTGTTTTTGTATTGGTTTTCATGCTTCCTTCATTTTTAATTAGGAGTTTAAAAAAATACGTTGTCTAAAATAAAAAAACAGCAACGAAGTTATCGTTACTGTTTTTTAGTATACCATTATTACTTCCTAGTTCACATGCTGAGCATAGTAACTAAGTGCTAACAAAGTTAAACCTCAGTTAAAACAACTTGTTGCAATGCCTCAAGCTTCAGGCCGGTTTCAATATCAATTAATGTTGCAAGACGTTTCAGAAATAGCTCAAATGACTTATCAAGCTGTTGCTGATCATTTTTGCTGATACTCTCAACAACCCAATCACCCGCTAAATTATAAATACCATCAAATCGCTGGTAATGACAACCGTCTTCATCTTTTGTTACCAGCAACCACCAGCCATAAAATTCTCTTTCTTCCGGTTCTTTTTCCGCATCAATGCAAATTTCTAAACAATCAAAAAAGAACGAACACTCCGTTGAGTGTAGTTTACGAAAATAAGGGCCTAAATCAGTAAATAATTTAAACAGTCGACCGCGAGAGGGGCCTGTATTAAGCGCTAATGTCATAAAAATATATTCCTGATAAGAGGTGGTTTATAAAGCTTAATTTAACACTCACTCTGCCAGATGTCTTGTTAACCACTGGGCAGAATAACTTAAAGAGTTTAAATATGATTCAAAAATGGGAGGTTTATCAATAATATGTGATTCTCCTTCGCGGCTTGCACGTGCAATCAACCGTAAATCTTGCTCGTTACAAATGATATCGTCTTTGTGACCAATGCTCAGTAGCGGTGTATCAATACGTTTGCGTGCAAGCAAACCTTGTTTGATTAAGGAGAATGGCACGCAATGCTGATATAATCTTTCAACACTGGAATTGTTCACCTGCATACGTGATGCGATACAATCCAGCAGCATAGGTGGCAGCTTTTTAAAATTATCTAGCTTATCAAATATGCTGCCGACCGCCGCGCCAACACAAACCACTGATTTTACAGTTTTTGGCTCCAAAAAAGCTAAACGCGTAGCTACATTGCCACCAAAACGCATACCCATTAAGGAGATCCTGTCATGATCCACCCATGGCACATTTTTTAAATAATGAATAATTGCTTGATGCAGATTCGAGGAGTTTTGCTCTAATTTAACATGCGATGAAAAACCAATACCGGGCAGATCAACGGTCAACATGGCAATCCCCGCGGGAGCAAGATCTTTTTCAAACAGTGGTAACAGTTCGCATTGCAGTGTATCAATTCCACCACTAACAATAACCACAGGATGGATTGTCTCGGTATGAGGGAGATGTAAATAACAGGTTACCTCTTTACCTTGAAAAGGCACTTTTATCTCTTTCAACAGGTAATGGTCATTAAACTTAAATGACTCACGGTAACTATTAAACGCCAAAACCTGCGCTTGGATACTTAGTTCATCGCCTTTTAAATTTGGGTAACTCGCGACACTGTAAAATTGCGACGCACAATAATAAGCTTGTTTTGCTTTTTCCCGTTGTCCCTGTTTGGCAAACTCATTAGCTTGTTTCTGGTAAAGCATCCCTTGCTGGGTCCATTCATAGGACCAGTTACCAGGGCGGAAACCAATGACACTGTCTAATATATCTTCATCACTGCGTTTATTAGTTGAAGCTGAAATATGAGAAAGGACATCGTAACAGTCGATAAGATCTAACCCTTGCCACGACCAAAGCATAAACTTTAATAAACGATACCAACCATTCTGCTCTTCGCCATCCATAATAACATCATCTAAATTGAGGTTTTTTTTTGTTAATGAATTAGGGATAATCGTTGAAGTTTCTTGCACATTAAATTTATGAGCAAAAAGTGTTTTAGATAAGTTTTCTGACATAAGTTACTCGTCTTATAAAATCCGCGCTAAATCAAGCGTAATACAAAATAGGAATTAATAATGCTACAGATTACCGACAATGCAAAAGAACAGCAATTATTGCCGCTGTTTCGTCTTGGTTTTCGTCCATTCTTTTTAGCTGGCTCTACTTTTGCGCTATTGAGCATAATAGTTTGGGGATTATTACTTTCGGCAAAAATCACACTTCCCTCTCTACTACCGGCAACCCTCTGGCATGCTCATGAAATGTTATTTGGTTTTGCTGGCGCAATTATTTTAGGTTTTTTACTCACAGCGGTACAAAACTGGACCGGTTATCCCGGGCTCAAAGGAAAAAAACTGGCCGCGTTACTGTTAATTTGGTTAGTTGGGCGAATCGCTATGTTTGCCTTTCCGCCTAACTTATACTGGTTAACCTTTATTTTTGAGTTAAGCTGGATGCCGTTAGCGGCTTTCGTGCTAGGCAAAGCGGTGATCCATGCTAAACAGTGGCGCAACCTGTTTTTTGTGCCGCTTTTGCTGCTTATGTCCGTTTTAAACGCACTGAGCCTTTACGGTTTTAAAAGTTATGATTATATCATGGCCCAACACGCTATCTGGAGCATGTTATTTTTAGTCTTCTTTATTATCGCGGTGATGGGCGGACGGGTTATCCCTTTTTTCACCAGCAAAGGCACCGGCACTGAAAAAGTCCAGCCTCTCAATTACTTGGAGTATTTAGCTGTTGCGCCTCTGTTATTATTGGCAATCTTTATCTGGCTGCCAGATTTATCTGTTATTTCAGGCGCGATTGCACTGCTTGCTGGTTTTGCCAATTTAATCCGCGTGATCCGCTGGAAACCGTTAATTACACTGCCGGTGCCATTGCTCTGGTCATTACATTTAAGTTATCTGCTGCTTTCACTTGGTTTGATTTTTTATTCAATCGCTCTGTTTATTCCTGCTATCAATGCCACAACCATGATCCACCTTGCGGCAATTGCAGGTATTGGCGGGATTATTTTAGCTATGATTAGCCGCGTTTCATTAGGCCATACAGGCCGTCCATTAAATCCTTCCAAGTGGATGAATATCGCTTTTTTAGCCACTGCAATTTCAGGTTTAGTGAGACTTATTTTCCCTTATTTAATGCCGGATCTAATCTTAATGAGTTATTGGATTAGCATCCTGTTTTGGTGTTGTGCTTTTATTCTATTTATTTTGTTTTACGCTAAAATGTTACTTTCAGTGCGTCTCGACAAACGCCCTGGTTAAAAATTTTACAGGCGGAGCTCTATTTTCAGCTCCGCCTGAACTGAGGATTTATACCAAATCCACTAATTATCTATTCATTTACGCTTGTTAAAATGAATGCTAGCTAGACATAAAACTATGTTTTAGTCTTTGTTATTGATTTTGCAATTAGAACAACTAGTTACTGCAATCAATGCCTTGCTTTCATCCATTTTTCCTGCGCCTAAATAGATCATCTAATTAATGGAATTGGTATTACCTGTTTTTCACAATAAGATTTTTTCAGCTTGCAAAAGATCATTTTTTAATCCTTGCAGTAAAACCACATCTCCTACTTTAAAACGCACCTCTGCAGATATTACAACCTCTTCGCCACCTTGTCGGTGTAATGATTTTATAATTATTCCTGAAAGGTGCAGCTGATCTACATAACTGCCCAGTACTTCTGAACTTTCAGTTAATACAACCGCATGCAACGGCTCAATAAGCCATTCATCTTTTTCTTTTTGACTATTTTGTCCATAGTAAAAACCATGCAGATGTTGGTATTTAGTTCTACGCTCACAATCTAAGCGCTCCATTATCCGCCGCCGTGGAATACCCGATAAAAATAAAACTTGCGCAACCAGCATCAAACTGCCTTCTAATACTTCAGGGATAACTTCACTTGCCCCTGCATCTAGTAACTCCTGTAAACCTTTATCATTTTTAGTGCGCACTAATACTTTTACGTTGGGGTTGATCAAACGAATTTGTCCTAATAGTGTCATTGAACGCTGCAGATCATCAAAGGTAATAATTAACAGTTTGGCTTTTTCTATACCTGCTATCAGTAATATTTCGCGCCGACTTGCATCACCAAATTCAATTTGTTCCCCCCCTTCCCGTGCTTCTTTAACGCGCATTGGATCTCTATCTAATACAATAAAGGGTAATGATTCACTTCTTAAAAAACGCGACACAATCTGCCCGACACGCCCGTAACCACAAATAATGGTGTGATCGCTAAATTGCCCAGGTAAGGTTTTTTGAAAGCGAAATACGTTTTCATAATGATGCAGCATTTCACGGGTAATATTTTGACTGTATTTCACCAACAGAGGCGTTAATGACATACTAATCACCCCCGTTGCAATAAGCAGGGAAGATAACTGCTCATCTAATAATTGATACTTATTAGCCATAGCCACCAATATAAAACCAAACTCGCCCATTTGCGCCAAAACGATGCCCACCCCCAGTGAAGTTTTCAACTTTTCTCTCATTATCAAGGCTGCCAGCATAATAGTCACTGTTTTAGCGACCATCACGCCAACCACAATCAGTAGCAAGGTGCTAAGGTTATCGCGTAATACTTCGAAATGTAACAGGGTGCCGATTGAGATAAAAAACATCGCCATCAAGATATCTTTAAAGGGACGAATATCAGCAGAGAGCTGATGCCGATAATGGCTTTCTGCCAACATCATGCCCGCCAAAAAGGCCCCCAATGCCATCGACAAACCCAGCAGTTGTGTAAACCAGGCAGCCAGCAAGGTGACAAAAAGTGTCGATAAAATAAAAACTTCATCGAAACGCAAACTGCCCATTTCATAAAAAAAACGTGGTAATAACCAACGACCTGTTGATAATAAAACAGCAACGGCAAATGTACCTTTCAAAAAAGCAATCGATAAAGGTATTACAAATTCGCCTTCTAATACAGGCATTGCAATAATAGGAATAACAATTAAAAAAGGAACAACGGCAAGATCCTGGAACAGTAAAATCGCAATTGCCAGTTTACCCGTTTGCGAATGTAACCTTTGCTGATCCGACAATACTTTAACAATGATTGCCGTTGATGACATGGTTAAGACACTCGCCACAGTAAACGATTGCTGCCATGTCATCTCAAATAACTGACTTAACGAATAAAACATCAAAAACGAAACTATTACCTGTAATACTCCCACACCAAATACTGAGCGGCGCATCTCAATTAATTTATTTAAGGAAAATTCCAAACCTAATGAGAACATTAAAAAAACGATACCGAATTCAGCAACCAGCTCTATTTCGCGATAGGAATCAAGAAAATTTAGTAAAGAAGGACCGAGCATAAAGCCAGTAAACAGGTAGGCGACAATATTCGACAACCTAAATCGTCGAAATACAATCACACTAATGATGGCAAAAAATAACAATAATAAAAGATCGCTTAGCACTATCTTAAATCTCTCCTAATTGACGCGCCTGTTAAACAGCCCTTTTAGCGTCAATAAACCGTTTCAAAAAAAGAGCATACTTATAAATAGCCCCGGTTTGCATTATGGAAATTTTTATTTTTTTTAATTTAAAGCCAATATTTTCTAAAAGGGAAAATAATCAATTCTAGTAATTGCAGTAAACTTGCTCCTCTCAGCTGGAGTTCAAAACGTTTTAGGTAAGGCCGATAATTGCTCTAGCCGGTATTTCAATTGTGAAATAATCTAACGCAGTATAAAACGCCTGCAACCCCGCCCTCCGAGAGGCGCCGTGCGATTCCATTTTCATTATTGCGTCAATTTGAAAAGGAGTAGCCATTCCTAAATCGACGCGCATGGAACTGCAACAGCACAGCGTATTCTGAGTGAGAACTTAATTATGCAATTTACTATTAGTCAAAGCCAGTACCTTAAGCATAGCCAAAACCCAGCAAATCATGAACATTTATCCCCCTCACTTCTTTGTTCATTTTGTTAGATATGGCATGAAATGTGCATTTAAAATAAAAAAGGCGTCAACTGGTTAAATAAAGGAGTTTATTATCGAAACAATAACACAAGCTGAAATAGGGGTTTATCCTCACAGCAACAAGCTGTTTGCGGTATTTTCCAATGATCCTCTATTAACAGTTGAAAACAGACTGGCTATTCTCGAGCTGCTGCAAGAAACGTTAGATTTAAAAGAGATGATGAACAATTTTTCCTCTTTAGCGGCAAAGTTTGTCCGCCCGTTTAATATCCGCTTTCAATCTGCACATGGATTTTTTAGCCTGAAAAATGAGGGGAAATTTCCACATCATAAAAGCTACAACCTGTCTTTGTCTTCAACAAGTGCCAGAATTGGCTCTATCACATACCAAAGTGAAACTCCGATTAGTGCAAATGAAGATAAATTACTGACAGAGCTGCATCATTTATTGGTCGTAAATTTAAAGCACGCACTAAAATTTTCAGAATTAAGCTCAATGGTATTTAAAGATCACCTGACTAATATTGGCAATCGAGCGTATTA
>JABXKR010000206.1 GCA_013619145.1 Psychromonas sp.
GTGCTAATACGTCCATAGCAGCAACCGTTTTGCCGTCGTCGTTCAATTTCATGTAGAAAGCTTTAATATCTTTCGGGTAGTTTTGTAAGATAATTGGTGCGCCAATATGCTCTTCAGCAAGGTAACGTTCATGCTCAGACTGTAGATCAACACCCCATTCAACTGGGTATTCAAACTGTTTGTCACAGTTTTGCAGAATCTCAATTGCATCTGTGTAGTCCATACGTACAAACTCAGAGCTAACCATTTTTTCTAAACGAGTAATTGCTTCTTTATCAACACGTTGAGCAAAGAAAGCCATATCATCAGCACGTTCAGTCAATACTGCATTAAATACATATTTAAGCATATCTTCTGCAAGTTGTGCTGCATCTGCTAAATCAGCAAAAGCGATTTCAGGTTCAACCATCCAAAATTCAGCCAGATGGCGAGTTGTATGTGAGTTTTCAGCACGGAAAGTCGGACCGAATGTGTAAACATTGCTTAGTGCACAAGCATAGGTTTCAGCATTTAATTGACCGGATACCGTTAAGAAAGTCTCTTTACCAAAGAAATCTTGTTTGTAATCGATAGCACCTTTATCTGTACGCGGTAAGTTTTCTAAATCAAGGGTACTAACCTGGAACATCTCACCAGCGCCTTCACAGTCACTACCCGTGATAATAGGTGTGCTGATCCAGTTAAAGCCTTTTTCATAAAAGAAGTTATGGATAGCGTGAGATAAACAGTTACGAACACGAGTAACAGCACCAATAATATTAGTACGTGGACGAAGGTGTGCATGTTCGCGTAAATATTCGATACTGTGACGTTTAGCTGACATTGGGTAAGTATCAGGATCTTGAACAAAACCAAGTACATTTACTTCTGTTGCCTGAATCTCAAAGCTTTGGCCTTTTCCCGGGCTTGCCACTAATTCACCTGTCACTTGTACAGAACAACCCGCAGTTAAGTTTTGAACTTCTGAAGCATAATTTTCTAAATCTGCAGGCACAACAGCTTGGATTGGATCAAAACAAGAACCATCATAAACTGCTAAAAATGAGATACCGGCTTTTGAATCACGACGAGTACGGATCCAACCTTGAACCGTTACTTTTGTACCAACTGGGAATTTGCTGTTGAAAATTTCAACAATCGCTGTTTTTGACATCAGAATTAGTGCTCCATAATCACAGTTTTCACTGTTTTTAGCTAAAAAATTTAATAGACGCATATCTTACCTTGGCTAGTGCTAGATACAAGTCTATGATTTGATAATCATCGAGTTTTTATTGGGGTTTAGCATGGAACGACAATACGAGAGAAAACGATTTCATAATGCGCACGAATGGCGTCGTTTTTTTCTACTGTGGATAACAGTTTTTTTATGGGCGGCATTTTTAGCCTATATGGTGCTTTTTCATTATCATCGCGATCTTTTTGAACCTGTGGTTATGTCACATTTTGGGGTCGATTCTCCGCAGCACTATCAATTTGCAGAGATAAAAATATTTATGTATCTGTTGTGGACTTGCAGCATTGTTTCCGTATTAGCCATTATCAATACTTGGAATAAAAAACGCAGAGAAGGGGATAATACACCCGACAAGTATCTGATCGTTATTATGATAGCCACAGTTTCTTTTGCATTTTATTATGCAAAAACAGATCTTGATTACTTAGACGGCCAGTTATCTATTTTAGCGAACCTGTTTGGCGAGTAAGCAAGCTTACTATTTGCAGCCGCAAAGACTCAGAGGCGGCAGAAAAGCAAAGGAGACAAAATGTCTCCTTTTTTAATACGCTTGAATAATTTTCTAAGTTAAGATGCGCTGGCAACTGTATATATCGCAGTACATAATCTCTGCAATTGCTCTTTTTCTATTACATAGGGAGGCATAATATAAATTAATTTACCAAAAGGGCGGATCCAAACACCGAGCTCTACAAATTGTTTTTGTACAATTGCCACATCAAGACTCTCCTTCATCTCAACTACACCAATTGCGCCTAATACACGCACATCCTGCACTTGTGGCAAATCCCGACAGGGGGCTAAACAGCTATTAAGCAGCTGCTCGATGTTTTTCACTTTATCTGACCAATCAATACTAAGCAGTTTATCAATGCTTGCACAGGCCACCGCACACGCTAGTGGATTGCCCATAAACGTAGGCCCATGCATAAATACTCCTGCTTTACCCTGACTGATGGTATTGGCAATTTTATCCGTGGTTAAAGTGGCAGCAAGACTCATATAACCACCGGTGATCGCTTTGCCTACACAGATAATATCCGGGCTGATATCGGCAAATTCACAAGCAAAAAGTTTTCCCGTACGGCCAAAACCGGTGGCAATTTCATCGGCAATTAATAACAGCTGATGCTTATCACAAAGGGCGCGAATCCCTTTGAGGTATTGCGGGTGATAAAAATACATACCGCCTGCACCCTGCACAATCGGCTCTAAAATAATGGCGGCAATATTTTGTTTATTATCTGCAACTATTCGTGTTATCTCATCCAGGCAAGATTTATCCCAATCTTGAGAAAATGCAACGGCAGGTTGCGGTGCAAACAGTTGCTTGGCTAGAAAATTATGGTACAACTCATGCTTTGAACCTTCAGGATCGGTGACTGACATAGCGCCAAAGGTATCGCCGTGATAGCCATTGCGTATGGTTAAAAACTGACTTTTCGGTTTATCTAACGCATGCCAGTACTGCAGCGCCATTTTTAAAGCCACTTCAACACTGACGCTACCAGAGTCGGCGAGAAAGACTTTGTCTAATCCTTTGGGGGTTATCTCAACTAATTTTTTCGCCAGATCGATGGCGGGTTGATGGGTTAACCCGCCAAACATGACATGCGCCATCTTATCGAGTTGATTTTTAGCAGCAGCATTAAGTTCCGGCACATTATAACCAAATAAACACGCCCACCAGGAGGACATGCCATCAATTAACTGCTCTCCAGTGTCGAGTTCCAAGATACATTTATTAGCCGAAACTACACCATAACAGGGTAATGGTTTAGTCATTGAGGTATACGGGTGCCATAGGTGGTTGCTGTCAAATTGCAGATCAATGCTCATAACGCTCACTTTTTAATCAGATGTAAAGATATAACTGCTAAAAAGTTGACAGTGTAACTTTGAACATTAAACTAACCAAACTATTTTAAGGTGAGTGAGAAAATATTATGACCAGCACTACAATCCGTCAAAACTGGACTGTTTCAGAAGTTGAAGCGATGTTTGAGATGCCCTTTATGGATCTGCTTTTTCAGGCGCAAACCACTCACCGTGCAAATTTCCCCAAAAATGAAGTGCAAGTCAGTACTTTATTATCAATTAAAACAGGTGCTTGCCCTGAAGATTGTAAATATTGCCCGCAAAGTGCGCGTTACGATACCGGTCTTGAAAAAGAGCAGTTGATGGAAGTTGAAAAAGTAATCTCAGCCGCTAAAGATGCTAAAGCGACCGGGTCTACCCGTTTCTGTATGGGCGCTGCGTGGAAAAATCCTAAGCAACGCGATATGCCATATCTTGTGAACATGATTAAAGAGGTAAAATCATTAGGGCTCGAGTCATGTATGACCTTAGGGATGTTAGATAACCAACAAGCAGAGCAACTTTCTCAGGCGGGCCTTGATTATTACAATCATAACCTTGATACCTCGCCGGAGTATTACGATAAAATTATCACCACGCGCAGTTATCAAGATCGTTTAGATACCCTGGATAATGTGCGTAATGCAGGTATGAAAGTGTGCAGTGGCGGTATTGTCGGTTTGGGCGAAGCGGAAACAGACCGAGCAGGCTTGCTAGTGCAACTTGCCAATATGCCAAAACAACCTGAGAGTGTGCCAATTAATAAACTGGTAAAAGTAGCAGGCACACCACTTGAGAGTATCGATGATTTAGACGAATTTACCTTTATCAAAACGATTGCTATTGCGCGGATTATGATGCCTGAATCGCATGTGCGTTTATCAGCAGGACGTGAAGAGATGTCCGAGCAAACGCAGGCGCTATGTTTTATGGCGGGTGCTAATTCCATATTTTACGGCTGCAAACTGTTAACCACAGCAAACCCTGATGAAAACTCAGATATGCAGCTGTTTAAAAAACTGGGTATTAATAAAGAAGCGGTAAATTTCTCGCCTTATGAGAAAGAGCAAAGTGTTGACGCTGCCATTGTCCGTCACAGTGAACAAGATGAGCTGTTTTACGATGCAACAAGCAAGTTGTAAACAATGGCTTTCGATTTTATAGAGCAGCAACTCCGTGCCCGATCGAATGACGGGCTTTATCGTGCATGTAAAACAATGAGCGGACCGCAAGGCCGGTTATTAAGCGTTGATAATAAAACTTACCTTAATTTCTCCAGTAATGACTACTTAGGACTTGCCAGTGATCCTGCGCTTATCAAGGCATGGCAGAAGGGGGCGGAGCTATATGGTGTCGGCAGTGGTGGTTCATATCTGGTTACAGGTTATAACCAGGCGCATGCCGATTTAACTGAGCAGTTAAAAGAGTGGTTGGGTGTTGAAGCCCTAGCCCTGTTTAGCTCGGGTTATTCTGCTAACCAGGCGATTATCAAACTGTTGCTGGGTAAAAATGATCTGTTAATTCAGGATAAACTCAACCATGCATCCCTGATGGAAGCCGGCTCTCTTGCTGATTGTAAAATGCTGCGTTTTAAACATAACGATAGCGATCATCTCAGTCAGTTATTAAACAAACAGAAAAGCGCTGACAGTAACAAGCTGATCATTAGTGAAGGTGTGTTCAGTATGGACGGTGATCGCGCGCCGATTCAATCTCTTTATCAACAAACAAAGTCGCATGATGCCTGGCTAATGATTGATGATGCCCACGGTTTAGGGGTATTAGGTGAAAATGGTCAAGGCAGTGTGGTTGAAGCGGGTCTGCAAAATAGCAATCTGCAAATTTATATGGCCACTTTCGGTAAAGCATTAGGTGTGGGCGGAGCTTTTGTTGCCGGCTCGCAAGCGTTTATCGATTATTTAACTAACTTTTCCAAACCTTATATTTACACCACAGGGTTACCGCCTGCGATGGTCTATACCATTAGCCAGGCGGCGAATATGGCCGAAACAGAGCAGTGGCGTCGCGATAAGCTGCAAAGTTTGATTAAATGTTTCCGGACGTTAGCAACAGATAACGGCATTCAACTTGGGTGTTCCAATACCGCAATTCAACCCATTATTATTGGTGATAGTAAACAGACAGTCGCACTTGCTGAAAAATTAAAAACATTAGGTTTCTGGACAACAGCCATTCGCCCGCCAACCGTACCTGTAAATAGCGCACGTTTACGTATTACCTTAACAACTAACCATGAAATTGAAGATGTGAAAATGTTAGTTGCTGCGATCCGTCGAGTATTAAATGAATTGTAAAACAGCAATCAATATCAATAAAAAAGCGGTGGCAAGCTCATTTTCTAAAGCCGCTACTCACTATGATCAATTTGCACAACTGCAGCGTGATATCGGATCGCTGTTATTGAGCGGGCTGAGCAATAAAGATGTGCAGACCATTTTAGATCTTGGTTGTGGTACAGGGTATTTCAGTGAAAAAATAAGCGAACTTTACCCGCATTGTAAAATGACCTGCTTGGATCTCTCCGATGGCATGCTCGCGCAGGTAGAGAAAAAACAACTGGCAAATGTCACTTGCCTGCAGGGTGATATTGATAACTTGCCCTTTGCAGACAATCATTTTGATTTAATCTTCTCCAACCTTGTGCTGCAGTGGAGTGAAGATCTTGCTGCTTGTTTAAAACAGCTAAAAGGGAGTTTAACTGATGGCGGGAAATTACATTTTTCAACGCTTTTAAACGGCACGCTTAATGAATTAACCCAAGCGTGGAAAGCCGTGGATCTGCATCCGCACACCAATTCATTCTTAGATCTCGACAGTATCAAGCTACAGATTCAGCAGGCAGGATTTAAAAAGGTAAGCATAAAAACAGAAACACGCGTCTTGCATTATGAAAACGTTATTGAAGTGATGCGCGCCTTAAAAGGGATCGGTGCTAACCATGTTCATGGTCATCAAGCTGTTAAATTAAGCGGTCGCAGCCTTATTAAATTACTTGAAAAAGGTTATTTACCCTTTGTGAATGAGTCTGGTCAATTAAATTTAACTTACCAAGTGTGTTACGTAGAGGCTGAAAAATAAGATGGTTAAGCATCAGCAAAGCAATACCTATTTTGTCACTGGCACGGATACGGATGTCGGTAAAACCATCTGCTGTAAAGCATTATTACAAGCTGCCGGCAAACAAAACCTTTCAACACTCGCCTATAAACCCATTGCGGCAGGTTGTGAGTTAACGGCAGATGGTTTACGTAATGAAGATGCGCTTATTTTACAAAAAAACTGCAGCGTTGAAGCCTCGTATCAAGCCATTAATCCAATCTCATTTGCATTACCGATTGCGCCGCATATTGCAGCAGAGATTGAAAATAGACCTATTCAGTCAGCCTTAATCAGCCAGGGTTTAAAAGCACTGCAAGAGAAAGATGCGGATTTGCTGATTGTAGAAGGCGCTGGTGGCTGGCGTTTACCGCTCAACGAGAAACAGATGTTATCTGACTGGGTGATTGAGCAAAACCTGCCGGTAATTTTAGTGGTGGGTATGAAATTAGGCTGTTTAAATCATGCTATTTTAACTTACGAAACGATTATTAATGATGGTTTAAACGTCGTGGGTTGGATAGCTAATCAGTTACAAGCAGATATGCCGTATTATCAACAGAATCTACAGATGTTAAGCGCTAAAATCGATGCACCCATGATTGCGCAAATCCCTTATTTAAGCGATATCAACCAAGTCGATTTAGCACAGTTTGTAAACTGTAATTTAGTAAAACTAAGCTGAAAATCCTGCTGACAGCTTACCGCTATATAACTTAATGAGAGATAAGAAAATCAACTGGACTGGTTGTGCCAGCTCTGCGGTTACCAATAACATGAGTGTATATCTCAGTGGTTCGCAAATCAGAATGCCCTAATAACTCTTGAACGGTGCGAATATCTGTGCCGCTTTGCAGTAAACGAGTCGCAAAAGAGTGCCTAAATGTATGCGCTGAAATACGCTTGTTTACGTCACTTTTTTTCACCGCAGAATGCAGATGCCTAGCAAAAGTTGATGCATGCAGATGATGGCGACAGATATAACCATCATAGGGATGCGCACAGCGATTCGGTGACGGAAATAAATACTGCCAACTAAACTCTTTTAATGCGCCTTGATATTTACGATGTAAAGCGGCAGGCACTGATGTTTTGCCTTCTCCCTCTTGTAAATCCAGATTATGAATATAGCGTACTCTTGCTATTTGTTGCTTGATGGCTGGCTCAAGTGATTCGGGTAGCAATGTATAACGATCTTTTCTACCCTTGCCACGAAATACTAAAATTGATTTTAATGAAAAATCGATATCTTTAACTCGTAATGACAATGCTTCTTGAATCCTCAGACCACAACCGTATAAAATCGCAGCCAGCAACCAATACTCACCTTGTAAATGTTTAATTACAGCCGCCACTTCCTGTGCTGATATTACTGTCGGCAAGTTTTTAGGTACTCTGGTATGTGCATAATTGAGTCCCGTGATATCTTGACCAATTACATGGCGATACATAAATATGTTTTTTCAGTGCGATAACTGTAATGACGTGTTCTAAGTTCTGTGCGTATCGATTCGATAAATGGCGAGCGTGACATAAGAGTTCCCTTACTTAGTGCTGGATCTACATACAGGTATAATAGATATACAGGAATTTATCAAAAATTTACGTAATTATACCGACACCTATGCAACACTTTTACAGGTTAAATATGTTAACTAACTGAAATGAGAAGACAAAATAAATACAAATTGTATTTATAGAGATCTCTATAATTCCTATTCGTCATTTTCCCATAAAAAATCCTCACAAATACATCACAAAAATCACTTAACTTACTGTTTGTAGAGATATCTTTATGGTATAAACAGTTTTATTAACTAGACAAAGCGTGCGTATTAGTAAGCATGCAGTCTAATACACTGTTAGGCTAAAAATTTAATTATATTTAACTTAAGGAAAGGTTATGCAGAACAACATGAGTCGATTAGTACTTTTATTCATTATGACAATATCGTTAATTGGTTGTGGATCAGATGAACAGGAGGAAATAGGAGACCCTGCTTTCCGAACTACATATATCATCGTTAACAATACAAATTACAATTTATCGGTCGAGTCAGTTTTATACCATGACGAGCTTTTTAATGATGCATATTTAGGTGGAATTGATTCTGGGGCGCAAGAAACAATTTACGATTTCGTCGACATGGCAAGTTCTGTAATGCCTCCTTCTGGTACATTTCAATCTTTGAAATTTACGACAGATCTGGGTTCTGGAATGAAAGTCGTATATTCAACAATTGATGATGAAAATTGGGTTGTTGAGGACTCTGGGGAAATTGGTCATTCAAATTATGTTCTGTATTTGGTGGATGAAAATCTATCTCTTTGATTATATTAGCCTAACAAGTGACTATGGTGTCAAATCCTAATTAGAATTCATTTTAGGATCCCACATGACACCATCTCTAACCATCGAATTCAGAATAATAATCATCTTGCGAACACAAGCTATTATCGCTGTTTTCTTTGGTTTTCCTGCTGCTAATAATCGTTGATATGTCGCTTTAAAAACGGGATTACACTGCATTGCAGACATCATCGCCATGTACATCACTGTACGTATTTTATGGCGACCACCTCGTATGTTTCGTTGACCTTCGTAGCTACCACTTTCTTTGTTAAATGGTGCGACACCAATTAATGAAGCAGCTTCTTTATTGGTTAAATACCCAAGTTCTGGCATATCACTTAATAGATTAAATGCTACCACATTGCCAATGCCAGGCATGCTTTGAATAATGGTGTTTTTAGCTTTGTATTCGCTACATTTTTCAATCAACTTACTGAGCTTGCTATCGATTTTTTCTATCTGATTTTTAATGGCAGTTAATACTGGTTTGATAGCACTAGATATTTCTTTCGGCATGATTTGTAGACGGTTTTTCTCCATGGTTTGCATGGTCATGAGCTGCCTTCTTCGTGATAACAGATCACTCATCAACTGCATGTTTTCAGGCTTTAGTGTCGATAATGGTGGCTTAATCGCTTCACCATAATGCGCAATTAATTGGGCGTCTAGCTTATCTGTTTTAGCCTTACGGCCAATCGCGCCAGCAAACTTTTTAACATGTGCAGGATTTGCCACCGTAAAAGGTAAATCTGCTTGTGAGCAAGCCATGATAAATGCGTGTTCAAGCCTACCCGTTGCCTCAATCACAATGCGTGTAGGTTTGTGTGGTTTAATTTGTTTTATTGCTTCTTTGATGCCTTTTTCATCGTTATCTACCGTAAAGTAAATATCGAGAGGCCTGATGTGGATATCGAGTTGAAACTTGCCTGTATCGACACCAATGGTGATTTCTTTTTGATTGTTTATGCAATTCATAATAAGCTGACTCCGCCTTGCTATTCGGGCTCGAGGCCCAGTTGACTATCCGAGTTTAATGCTTGGAGTCCTATACAACGTTCTTTCTTGTTAACGGTCTCTCAAATGAGGAGCCTGGCGTTCATCGAACTGTTGTATAAGAAGGCTTTGGTTGCAGCCAAAGCTTGGGCCTCACACTACCCGAAAAGGTTTTAAAGGTAACTATTTGGTGGGAGTATTATCCATACAAGGCGT
>JABXKR010000209.1 GCA_013619145.1 Psychromonas sp.
ATCTGGTCGTTGTACTTCTATGAGTTCATCAAAGTCTTCTTTTAAATTCAGTAGTTTTTTCATAATTCGATTACCTAACTTTATTCATCTAACCAATCAATAGCAGAAGCAAGCTCAACCAGATCTTTATAGAACCCAATATCCAAACCAGAATTTTCATTTTGTGTAGCAAAACCAATAGAAGCCCAATGTCCTCCTTTATCAGGACCTATTTGGCCACTATGCTGCATATCTGCAACTTCTCTCATTTTACCCCGCCAATTTGAATCATTATAGCTATGAAGCATATGCATATGTATTTCTTGAATATATTTTCGCAACGTACACTCGTATAAGCCATTAGGCCAATTATTGGTGTAAGTTGAAGAGTTACTAGCAGTTAGAGTTGGCAGAATTGACACTGGGTTACATTCAAATTTAATAAATTGATTATCCAAATTACCAATACGAATGATAGCCATTTCAAGCGTTAGACTCGAATCACTGTCTAGTTTTCTCCCTAATTGGTACGTAGTCATAACTTCATACAAGTGAGGGGCTTTTTCTCTTAGACTAAGTAGAAAAGCTAAATAGATAATGTTCAGGCATTTGATATCGGAAAGAGACTCTACAGCTGCAATTAACCTATCAGTTATTTGAATAACCTGTCTAGCTGGCAAGCCGAATGAATCATAAACAACAGTCAGATTTTTTATTCGTATATCCTGTACATCTAATGATGAAGGAAATGGAACTATCTGTTTAGACGCTAGATAATCTGGGGATAGCTTATCCAAATCACAATGTACCTCTAAAAGTTTCTCATACGAAGGTTTACGCAGTGTATACCTACTATTAAAGAATCGACCTAAGTAGACTCTTGCATCAAAACCTTCACCATAAACAGCTTTGACTGCATGTTGTAATTGCTCTGTATCAGTAGCAACAACAAAGACAACGCCCTCAATATCAAATATGTGCTTTATGGTCTCAAGCATTTCTACGGCATAGCTAGGTCTGCAGCGATCTAATTCATCAATAAAGATAAATGCCGGATAGCTAACTTTTGCCGGGTCTATTACTGCTTCCACCCACTCTTGAACACTCTTTTTTAGACTTTCAATGGCAACGCTTTTAGCATCATGTTCATCAATTAAGTGTTTAACTAAGCCTGATGCTGCAAACCCCATAGGAATAGGCTCACCATCTGCATCAACACACCCACCTCCCGGTAGTTCATCGTCATCCTCTGCATTCATAATTTCTACAGGGTCAATTCCTAAGTAGCGCTTAGTTAATCCTCTGGCGATTCCGGGAGCGGCTGCTTTTAATAACCCAATTAATTTTCTTGGTGCTTTAAATATTGGATCATCTTCGCCCTTACCTGCTTGCAGCCTAAATTGTTTAATGAGAGAAGAAACCACGGTCATTAATGGATCGTCAGAATAGTCTTGTTTCCATGCATCAATATATGCCACAGGATAATGAGGCTGTAAGTCTTTAGCCCACCTTTTAAGAAAATATGTCTTACCAGCTCCCCATTCAGAATTCAGGTTAAGTACGTAGTTACTTTTTTGTACCCCATCAAAACCTTGTTCTGCTAAGAAACCTGTTAAAAACTTGGCATACTTTGCTCTCTCCAGCTTATCTTCAGGAAAGAACTCAGAGCCAACCCTCACACCTTTAGACCAGTCTATTTCAATAATTTTAGTCATATAACCTTTTAACTTTTTATTTGGAGGGACAAAAGGGTGAGACCCTATACCTTACTATTCTCTTCAAATCTCGTATTAATATGACTATCTTATACAAATCAACTAAATATAACTATTACACTCTATTACCTCTAAATGGATGTAAGAGTAATAACCGAGTCTTCTTAAAAACATAAAAAATGACACTAGTCACGCTCGATTTTTCCCGGATATAACTAGGTATTTGCGCTCGCTATTGGGAGAAAGCGAGCGTTGTGTCAATAGCGAAACATTGATGATAATACAATATTACAACTCGCTCGGTGGGGTTTGTGAGTTAGCTTTCCAATATTTGTATGAGTGATTTACCACACTGTTATTTTCAAGCTGGTCTTTTTTGGGTATAACCATAAAAACGAATAAAGCTGCTAAAAATAGCAGCTTTATTTAATGGCTTAATACCAAAAACAGCAAAAAATTCCGGTTGGAATTAAGGCAAAATTTCTTCAAAATTCTGTACTGTATCCACATCGTCACTGAGCATGACTTCATACATTTGCATGGTCGGATTCGGTATTATTAGACCATCATATAGGGCTTCATCGTCATTTAAGCCACTGCAAGTAAAAGCAACCGTATAATCACCTTCAGGGATGAATCCAAATGCATAGCTGTAATCATTTCCATTGATCACCACCGCAGTCGAACTTGCTGGTGATACGGCACCCTCTGGTAAATCTGTTTGAACTGTACTGGCATCATAGTTATCAACTAATACCGGCAAACTATGTCCAGGGTATAGATAAACGAAGTTACCTTCATTTTCATCACCTATGCAGGTAAATAAATTCGGATCCACCATTCCTGATAATGATGCCACAGTCTCATTATCTATAATAGTTACGCCATGAGGTTTAAGATTGTAACGTTGCCCATTTTGGTTTTGAACTAAGGCAGTACGAAGATCAAAGTGAATGGTAAATCGTTGCACGCCCTGACTACTCACCTCAAAGCCACCTAGCTTAAGTTTTTGGCTTGGTTGTTTCATTGAAATCTCATCGCCATCTAACTCTTTTACATAACTGTAGTTATCGCCAACACTCTCATCTAATACGTGTAGGATCAGATTTTTGTATTGACCCGGTTCTAACTCGGTTTCGTCCAATATGATTTTGCTATCGCCACCTTGAAATTGTTTCAAGTCTACTTGCGCATATTCCAAGTCGCCATCTTTGACATCTAAGAGTATGTTGTCTTGGCCTTCTTTAACTAACTCAATGGCATCTACTGCGATGACCACTTTTTCCGCATCATCAACAGGCGCGTCAGCAACGGCAAAAGAAACCTTGGTTGTGTTACTTTTTGAATCGGAACCTCCACAGGCGGTCAGTAATAAACTTGAACCGATCAGCATGCTTAACGGGATAAATTTGAAGTGTTGCATATAGTCTCCACGACTGTTTTTTGATAAAAGAATAAACTACTAGATGAGAGAAAATAAAAGCGCTTGGTAAGCTTTAAATAACTCATATTCAGCTTTCCGTTTTTTATTGAAATTATTGATAACAGTAATTATTTTCGGATGCTGAAAATTCAACCATAAATTATCAGCTAAGTTATCAATCAATATCTAGTAAAACAGTAAGTGAATTAGTTTGCAGAAACGTCCCTATTTCTGCTGATTATAAGTGGTTTATTCGCTAAATAAAGCCTTTTATTCTTCCTATACTCAATATTCACTTAGGCGTTTAGGCTGGTCATTGTTCTCGCATCCTTTCGCTTTCATCTGTTTTCCGCATAGTGCAAACAGAAACCATTGCGTCACTCGCCGTTAAATTCAGGAAATTTGATGATTCAAATAAACGTATTGATTTCTATTCGATACTTTTATTTTGCGTGTCTGATCAATAAAAATTATTTTAAATAACTAATACTTTAGAGTCTGGGAAGTGAAATTCAGAAGGCGATAGAATGAAACTGGCGATTGTTGGACTTGGTGATATTGCACAAAAAGCGCATTTACCCGTTATCACCCAAATCAACGGGGTAAAGTTAGTATTTTGTACACGTGACAAAAACACCTTAAAGAAACTTGCGAAGCAGTATCGTATTCACGAGTGTTATTCAGATTACCGAGAGTTAATTAAAGCTGGGATTGATGCAGTGATGATCCATAGCAGCACCGTTTCTCATGTGCAGATTGCGACCTTTTTTTTACAACAGGGTATTCCTACTTTTGTTGATAAACCTCTTGCCGATAATGCCTTTGATTGTGAAACACTCTATGAGTTGGCTGAAAAGAATCAACAGCCTTTATATATGGGGTTTAATCGTCGTTTTATTCCCTTGTACAATCAGTATTTACCCGCCGTTCAAAACACGAATGAGCATGGCTCTTTATTATCATTGCGTTGGGAAAAAAATAGATTCAATCAACCCGGTAATATCCGTACTTTTATTTTTGATGATTTTATTCACCCTTTGGATAGTGTAAACCTTGATGCTAAAAATAACTTAGAAAACGTTTACCTTAACTGGCAGTGTAAAGGTGAGCAGTTATCCCGTTTAGACGTTCAGTGGCAACAAACAAATACCTTGCTACATGCTTCAATGAATCGTGTTTATGGTATCACCAAAGAACGAATATCAGCGAGTTATGAAAACTGTGCATATGAGTTTGATTCATTTGTCGTGGGTAAATGCTGGCAAGATAATCAGGAGTCAGTGATTGCTTTGCCTGATTGGACCCCAATGTTAACTTCCAAAGGTTTTACGGCCATGATTGAAGATTGGTTAAGTGTTGTGGAGAGAGGCAAGTTAGCTCAGTCGGTTGTTGAGCGTAATCTTGCAAGTCATCAATTAGCCGAAGCGATTTGCCAGAAGATATTGGGCTAAAGAGTACGCTAATTGTATAATACCAATCAGCATAACGACCTGATCAATCTTGCTGGTTAAAATTACGATAACAGCGATGTTTTCAATCCCAATGTGAATAGGGTCGCAATGTGAATAGGGTCGCGTCTTGCCTTTTGCCTTTTTGTTGGCCACAAACTTGTAGGTTTGTAAGTCGCTTCGGGGCACAAAGCGCCTCAGAACTTTTGCACTATTTATCTGTTGAGATGATCCCATTTACGCTCGCTTTCTCCCAATTACGAGCGCAACCGTTTTTTTGGGGGGGAAATAACGGCTGCTTACCATAAAATGTATTATTCTAAAGATTGGAAGCAGGAATAAGCTGCTAGGGTAGGTTGGCTTAGGTTTAGCGAAACCAAAAATTTCAGATCTAATAAATGGGAATGTGTGCCAATTGCATCGAGTCACCCTATCCCCCTATAAATAAATAGATCAAAGCAATTGTCAGCGCCGCGATCAACAAAGTTTTGATGCCACTGATTAACCAAGTCACGCCAGAGAGTCGACCAAGAAAAACCCCAAAGAGAAAAATGATCAGAATAGCAATAAAAATTGCGCCCTGTAGCGGCGTGATAATAAATGTGACACCTTGGGTTGCCAACCATAAGGGAGCGATGATCAATAATGAAATAATTAGCGGTGCTAAACCATTAACTAGGGCTATGAAGATAGGTACCCAACGCGCCGCTTCAGCATGGGCGCCCTCTTGCAGTTCAGTGAGCATGGCGTCCTGAAGATTGTTCAAAGCCAAGCGTAGCTCTGCTTGTTCACTAACATAAGCGCTACTGGTACCACTTACCGTCAAAGCAATGGTCGCGCCCATACAGGCATTAATAATGACCTGTAAACTGGAGGGTGAACTAAACAAAAAACCAATAATAAGTCCCAACATGGTGAGGGCACCATCGAAACCATTGACTACAAAGTAACGGCGCATAATTCCCTGAGAATGGGTGATTTGTAGATAAAAGCTAATTTGATTAAAGGGCTTCAGCAACTCATATTCCTCTAAGTTGAGCGTGATGCAAATAAAAATTCAACTGCCTAAAACCTTGATGGCTACCATGAATAACTGCCTATTCAGAGGTTTTGGCTTGCTCATTTCGAACGTCCACCACATCAACGCTATGTAGTGAACTACTCATATTAGTAATAGCCGATTGAATAGCCTCAAAATCGAGATCATAGCCTTCAATACAAACTTCAATTGTTTCGGTTTCCTCATCGACTCCAAGCACAGTTAAACTGACCGCGTAATCATCACCAACCTCCGCAAGCTTAGAGCAAAACTCTAATGATCTCGGTTGATGGGGTTTGAGAATATCCAGCACTAAACGTTTAACTAACACCATATACCTTGCTCCAGTTGCTCTGCATAAGGTCAAGACAGAAATTATTGAGTATTCGAAAAGACATAGCTCACCTTTAGTTCCAATTGTATTTAGTATAGTGGAATAATCTGTAATGGTGCGGTTATCGACAGTTATTGAACTTAGAGAAGCGAGCAAAACCCAAGAGGCCATTTTGACCACTAGGAAAAATCCTAACGCACGCTTTTTCCCGAAGCGAGCTACGTAGTGGCCAAGTGAATTTGGCCACTGGTTTTTTGTTTTGTAAGTAATGGGGGCGAAAGCGAGTTAGTTTTCTAAGGCGGAAAGGGGCACAAAGTGCCTTAGGGTTTTGTTCTATTTAGGTGTCCATCAGATATATAACTGGGTTAGTCGAATCAATTAAACCACGTCAATTCTGGCTATACTACTTTACTAAGTGGGTAAAAAAATACACTTAGTAAAGTAGTATAGGCTGTATTTTGGTAACAACAGAAAGTTGATCTTGTAGTGGTTAAGTAAAATTGGCTATAAATTTGTAGGTTCTCTAACTCGCTTCACGCCCTGAGGATTAGTTCAAGCAGTGCATGATAAGTCAAATCAACTTTACTGGTAAGGAACTTTAATTTTGCTCGCTACTGGGAGAAAGCGAGCGTAAATGGGATTGTCTCAACAGATAAATAGTGCAAAAGATCTAAGGCGCTTTGTGCCCCTTTTCGAGATAGAAAGCCAACTCACTAACGCCCCCATTAGCGAGATAGAAACCCAAGCTACTACAGCCCCTTTTATGGGATAGATTACTCGAGATTAATAATCTTAAAATAAAAGCTTTTTATGCAAATATTGGCGTGGAGTTGTTCCAGTTTGCTGCTTGAAAAAAGCAATGAATGCACTGTCACTAGAAAATTCTAGTTGATATGCGACATCGTTAATCTGAAGACCGTTAGTAAGCAACTCTATCGCTTGCTGTAACCGCCATTGCTGACGCCAGTCTTGATAATGCATTCCTGTTTCTTTACTAAAAATTCGAGTAATTGTTTTACTACTCGCACCTACTTGAATACTAAGAATATTCAAGGGCGGTGCAATGCATTTTCTTTGTAATAACGCTTTCAGCCAATTGGTAAGACGGCGATCCGTAGGAATTTTCAAAATAAGTTGCTCTTCGGTTGCCATGGCTAACTCTTCAAAAAAAAGTGTTTGGGTATTATACATTTCCTTGCTTGGTTTATCCCACGGCCAGAAGGACATACGTTCAATTAATGCTTGCAATAAAGGAGTCACAGTGACGACTTTCACTCGGTCCTCAATATGTCCAGTTAGCTGATTAGCAAAATATAACGAACGATACTCAACGACATTATTCATTTCTGCACAGTGCATAGTACCACTCGGAATCCATGCAGCTCGGGTCGGGGGGAGTACGCAACGCATACCATCGAGCGTAATATTCATGCACCCCAGCGGGGCATAAAGCAATTGTGATTTTTGATGCTGGTGCATACCAGAGTCATGTTTGCCAATGTGCGCAGCTATTCCAACCACCTCGGATGATAGTTGATCAACATCAAATTGAGTCGATTCGTCAATAAACGCCATATGTCCTAATTTCGCTGTTTTATGTCTTTATATCAATATAAGCACTATAGCAGAGTCAGTTAAACTAGCCTCATCTTTCTTTAGACGAGAAATGCACTGAAAAATCCACCTTGAATTGCTCTGTTAGACACAAGCATTAACATTTCGGGTAAAGTTATTTTAAATATATTAAAGGGGTCTAATTTATGTATGAAGAAAATTTAAGTCTTATTATTGATGAGAAACATCCATCTTATGAGTGGGCAAAACGTCAATCTGATTCAGTTGGTGCTTTAGGCCATATTGGGACTCATATTGATTGCTATGAATCAGAGCCGTTAAAGTCCAATTATAACGTGGAGGCAGTAACAATTGACTGTACAACTAGCATGCCTACAATAGACGATCTTGGTTCTTTAAATATTTTAGGAAAAGCTCTTATTTTATTTACAGGAAACCTTGTGAATAATGGTTACGGAACCTCTAAATACGGCTCAACGAATACAATTTTGCATAGTCCGGTTCTAGATTATATTCTTTCAAAGTCACCACTTTTTATTGTTATTGATAGTTATGGAATTGGCGCTCACGGAGAAGAACATATTAGTTTTGATAAGAGGTGTGAATCAAAGGGGTGCTTTGTCATAGAGAATGTTAAATTATCACACTCGCTTGCGGTTTCATTACAAGCTCTTAAAATATCATTTGATAAATCATCAAAATCGACAGGTAAAAGATGTCAACTGATAGCCATTTGTAACTAACATATAAGGATAGATACCAAGTGTAGTCGCATAGTAATTCCGGCTATTAGTTTAGAGCGTAAGTGTAATGTTTCCTATCTCGCTTTGTACCCCTTTCCGCCTTAGAAACTAACTCGCAAATGCCCCCAAAGCGAGCTAGAAATTAATTTTGGAAGAGACTATATTAACGTCGTTTTAAGCTGGAAATTAGAAGTGGTTATAATCGCGAAGCGATGACCAACTGTAATTTGTCTGCTTGAAAATATTTGCTAGATGCCGATGAAAACAACACAACACCCAACGGTTAATAATTACAGAGCGGATTTAACCGCTCTTGGTTTTGCTAAACACACTGCAAATAATGAAGCCCGTTTTTGCGGATAACTCAGATAATATGTTTTAAGCTTTTGGCTTTTCTAAAAGTTAAAACGCTATTAGCGGAATTAACTTTTCGCTGGCTGAATGGGCGTAATTACAAAACTATGAATACTACGCTTTGCGAGTATTTCACAAAGCACTTCATACAAAATACGCTTCCAATATTCAGCGAATAACACCCTTATATTTAAAGGCATGTAACGTTGCGCTTAACCGGGCGCTGCTGTTTGCGCTCCGAGTTAAAGCGCTGGTTAGCCGAAATTTTTCTGCGGAATCCTTTTTCTATTTGAATCACAGACTTCATTCTGACTTATTTTTGCAGGATACTTTCTACAAATCGCTGGTCGTGCTCCATATACACCACAAGAATGTTCGCCATTATTCTCATTTAAGAAAATACAATCTCCGTTTTCTTTAAAGTCTAAAAAACATTCTTCAACTGCCCCACCTTTTTGGTTCGTAAAAGCACTAGAGGGCAATCCTGTCATCTTTTCTAACTCGAAAATATCATGTTGAGATAATTCTACAAAAGGGTGATTTTTACAGCATTCACCACATTTTATACATATCTCACTGGTTATTATGTTCTCCACTGCCGAATATATCCTATAAGTATATTATATGGTTACGAATAAAGCTTTTTCCGTCATACTTCACCAGTTCTTACGGGGCCAACCGGCTAACGCCACCTTAAGCGGCTAAAAATAGTTGGCTGCAATTTTTGAGGCTCGAACAAAAGCCAACTGTTTTTTGTGATCTTGCCCCGATAAAGTAGACACCATTGCTACTTAAACTGCCAATCCTTCAAACTCGATTGGACTTTGATACTCTAAACCAGAGTGCAGTCTATATCTATTAGAAAAATGCTGAATGTAACCTGCAATTTTATCTCTTAGCTCTCTCTCACATTTAAAGTGAGTTTTATTAATTAACTCACCTTTTAATGTATGGAAGAATGATTCCATTTCAGCATTATCTGTACAATGTCCAAGTCGATTCATACTTGGAACAATGCTATGTTTTTTAAGTAAAGCTTGAACCTCATGTGCTCGATATTCTGCGCCACGATCTGTATGGAATATAAGCCCATTGGCAGGTTTTCTATTACGTATT
>JABXKR010000213.1 GCA_013619145.1 Psychromonas sp.
TTGATCGGTTTAGTTTCAACGATACCTTTGTGTAATTTTAAAAAACGCTCTGGTGATAATGATAAAATAACTTGCGAAGGTAAACGCAAAAAAGCAGAAAAAGGGGGGCGGTTACCTGCAAATAGAGCTTGGTAAGCTTGGTATTCATCACCTTGATAAGATGCTTGAAAGCGTTGTGCTAAATTAACCTGGTAACAATCGCCATTAAGAATGTAATTTTGAATTTTATTAAATTTTTCCTGGTATCCTTTTTTGTCCATATTCGCAGACCAGTTTGAATTTAAATTAAAAAGATTTGCTGGTGTTTCAGTACTACTTTGTTTTTGTATCCAAGCAAAACGTGTTAACCATAACGTTTCTATATCTTGAAGGTTGTTTTTGGTTTTATGTAGTAATAGATGAAACTGTGAATCCCGATTATCATAGATTAAAGCCCAATCATAAAAACCAACAGCCATTTCGGGTAGTTCCAGACCGCTTGGTTTATCTGAATTTGTAATCTGCTCAAACTGATAACCAAGTTCATAGGCAATACAACCTAACACCCCGCCAGTAAATGGAATATTACTGCTTACAGCAGAATCATGGAATAAAGTTTTACGTAAAGACTCCATAACTTCGAAGGGATCGCTTTCAAGTTCAGAACAAGTTTTTTTTTGCTCAATCTTTGTTTTGCCATGAAATGTCTGCAGGGTGGCAATTGGCTGTGCACTGTAAATTGACCAACGGCTATCAGGATGATCCGTATCAGCGGACTCCAGCAAAATACCCCAATCGCGTTTGGCAATTTGTTTTTTTATATTAGAAAATTCAGTCGTGGTTAATGAAATAGGTTTGATTAGTATATTTGGAGTGCAATTAGTCATATTTTTTCGAATTTAGGCAACAGTTTCATAACAAATGAGTTGGTGAATATTAAGATGCAGATTAACATTCTCTTTATACTCAAGCCACTTATAATGACTGCTTACCTTAGTTTCATTTAAACGATTCGGAGTTTTATATGACGATTATCAAGCAACAAGACTTTGTTAATAGTGTTGCCAATGCATTACAGTTTATCTCTTATTATCATCCGCTTGATTTTATACAAGCGATGGACAAAGCATATCAAATAGAAAAGAACCCGGCGGCCAAGGATGCGATTGCACAAATATTAATTAACTCGCGCATGTGTGCCGAAGGTAAGCGTCCAATTTGCCAAGATACAGGTATTGTTAACGTTTTTGTAAAAATCGGAATGAATGTCTCTTTTGCAAGTGAATTAACGATACAAGAGATAGTTGACGCCGGTGTTCGCAAAGCTTATACCGATCCAAGCAATCCGCTCCGCGCTTCGATTGTTAGCGATCCTGCTGGTGCGCGTAAAAATACCAAAGATAATACTCCCTCTGTTGTACATGTTGAGATGGTACGCGGCGATAAAGTTGAAGTAATGGTTGCAGCAAAAGGCGGCGGCTCTGAAAATAAATCCAAAATGGTGATGTTAAACCCATCTGATTCAATTGCAGATTGGGTTGAAAAAACGGTGCCAACTATGGGGGCTGGCTGGTGTCCTCCGGGTATGTTAGGCATCGGCATCGGCGGTACAGTAGAAAAAGCCGCGCTAATGGCAAAAGAGTCATTAATGGAGCCTGTTGATATTTTTGATTTACAAGAAAAGGCCAATCTGGACAGTAATAATCTAACCACGGAAGAAAAATTACGCTTAGAAATTATGCAGCGTGTTAATGCATTAGGAATTGGCGCACAAGGTTTAGGCGGTTTAACCACCGTCTTGGATATTAAAATTAAAAGTTGCCCGACACATGCCGCTTCTAAGCCTGTGGTAATGATCCCCAATTGTGCAGCAACAAGGCATACACACTTCACCCTTGATGGTAGTGGCGAAGCTGATTTTAATCCGCCTAAATTAAGTGACTGGCCGCAAATTACTCGCGAGGTGGGCGATAATGTGCATCGAGTTAATGTTAATGAGCTTAGCAAAACAGATATTTCATCATGGAAAAGTGGTGATACATTATTGCTTTCGGGTAAAATTTTAACAGGACGAGATGCCGCGCATAAACGCATTTATGAATTAATTACCTCCGGTGAAGGTTTACCAGAAGGAGTCGACTTTAAAGGTAAATTTATTTATTACGTCGGACCTGTTGATGCAGTTGGAGATGAAGTGGTGGGACCTGCTGGCCCGACAACAGCAACACGCATGGATAAATTTACCGATTTCATGCTTGAAGAAACCGGGTTGTTAGGCATGATCGGTAAATCAGAACGTGGTCAGAAAACGGTGGATTCTATCGCTAAACACAATTCCGTCTATCTAATGGCGGTGGGTGGCGCTGCTTATTTAGTTGCAAAAGCAATTAAAAAGGCGCGTGTTGTTGCTTTTGCCGATCTTGGTATGGAAGCAATTTATGAATTTGATGTTGAAGATATGCCAGTTACTGTTGCTGTTGATAGTGATGGAAATAATGTGCATTCTCAAGGACCTGCAATCTGGAAAGTGAAAATAGCTGAATTTGACAGCAAATTATCTCAATAAATGCATTTTTTATTGATTGAGAAAGTAGTAATGGTATAACAGTATATAGAAATACTAAATGTTACTGATGGTTATAAGGAATAATTATGTTTGAACAAGTAAGTATGGCGGCTGCTGATCCAATTTTAGGATTAACTGATGCATTTAAAAAAGACCAACGAGTTGAAAAAATTAACTTGGGTGTTGGTATCTACAAAAATGAAAGTGGTTTAACACCAATTTTAGCGACTGTTAAAGAAGCTGAAAAACGTCTACTTGCACAAGAAACTACAAAAAGTTATTTAACTATTGAAGGTATTGCTGAATATGGGGTTGCGGTACAAAAACTCCTGTTCGGTAAAGATTCTGAAATTATCGAATCAAATCGTGCTCGTACGGCACAAGTACCTGGTGGTACTGGTGCACTACGTACCGGTGCTGATTTTGCAGTAAAAAAACTGGGCATTAAAAAAATATGGGTAAGCAATCCAACATGGGCAAACCATGGTAATGTTTTTAAAACAGCAGGTTTAGACGTTGTTAGTTATGATTATTACAATGCTCAAAGTAAAGATTTAGACTTTGATGCGATGCTTGAGTCACTGCAGGCAGTTGAAGCGGGTGAACTTGTGCTTTTCCATGGCTGTTGTCATAACCCAACGGGTATCGATCCGACGAATGAACAATGGGAAGTGCTGGCAAAATTAATCGCAGAACTTGGTGCAATTCCATTTTTTGATTTTGCATACCAGGGTTTTGCAAAAGGTGTTGAACAGGACGCCCAAGGTTTACGTATTTTTGCTAAATATAATAAAGAGTTATTAGTTGCGAATTCGTTTTCTAAAAACTTTGGTTTATACAATGAACGTGTTGGCGGCATTACATTAGTTGCTGAAGATAGTGAAATTGCAGAGTCTGCATTTAGCCAGATTAAAGCGGGTATTCGTTCAAACTATTCAAATCCACCTGCACATGGCGCTGCAGTAGTAACAACAATCCTTAATGATGCAGAGCTTTATAAGCAATGGGATCAAGAGGTTGCGGATATGCGTGAACGTATACAAGAGATGCGTGAGCTGTTTGTTGCTACATTAAAAGAAAAAGGCGTCAGCGGCGATTACAGTTTTATCAGTCGTCAAAATGGCATGTTCTCTTTCTCTGGTTTATCCGTTGAACAAGTAAACCGACTCAAAGAAGAGTTTGCTGTGTATATTGTTGGTTCCGGGCGTATCTCTGTAGCAGGGATGACCAAAGACAATATGCAGCCACTTTGTGATGCATTATCAAAAGTAATCTAAGTAAAATACTGAATTACTAAGATTGCCGAAAACAAGGTTGTTTAAACAACCTTGTTTTGTTTTTGCTAATACTTAAACCACCTGAAATGTTGAACATTATTTTCAAGTCGTGCAGGTATGATCCTTTTCAGTTTTATAAAAGAGTTTTATGAGTAGTCGAATTAAGCAAAGTTTAGCATTTCTAAATAACCTGAAGAAAATCCCTCTTTCAGCACAATCTGTTGATTGTCTTTTCTCATCTAAATCTTTTAAAGCAGAGCTATTAACACAAATAGCGAATGCCAAACATCGAATCTATTTGGCTGCTTTGTATCTTGAAGCTGATGATGCGGGTAAAGAGATTCTGATGGCACTTTATCAAGCAAAAAAAAACAGACCAAGCTTAGATATCGTTGTCTGTATTGATTATCACCGTGCACAACGCGGTCTGATCGGCGAAAAGAAAGCGACTGCAACGAATGCGACCTGGTATCAAGAGGTTGAAAAAACACAAGGTTTAGGTGTTAAAATAATCGGTATTCCGGTTAAGCGTAAAGAGCTGTTTGGCGTACAACATCTTAAAGGTTTTGTTTTTGATGACCGGGTTTTGTATAGTGGGGCAAGCTTCAATAATATTTATTTACATCACAATGAGCGATATCGTTACGATCGTTACTGGTTAATTAATAATCATGAACTCGCAGATTCAATGGTCAGTTTCTTAAAAAATGAGATCATCAGTAGTGAGGCTGTTGTAGCGTTAAATGCTGAATCAATTCCTAAAATATCGGCTCTTAAGGCTGCACATAAGCAACTAGCAAAAAATTTAAAACAAGCATCCTATAAATACCAAGGTCAAACTTTATCTGATACGTTATCAGTCGCGCCATTAAGCGGTTTAGGGGCGAGAAAAAACAAACTCAATAAATGTATTCGCAAGGTGTTACAAAGTACGCAAAATGAGCTTGTTATTTTTACTCCATATTTTAACCTGCCGGGAGTGCTCGCTAGAGATATTAGCGGACTATTAAAGCGGGGCGTGAATTTAACGATTGTTGTTGGAGATAAAACAGCAAATGACTTTTATATCCCTGAAGATAAACCTTTTAGAACCATAGGTGGTTTGCCTTATCTTTATGAAAGCAATTTAAAACGCTTTGCTAAAAAACATCAGAACGCGTTACAAAGTGGGCAGTTAAAATTACACCTTTGGAAAGATGGCAGTAATAGTTTTCACCTGAAAGGGATATATGCAGATAATCGTTTCGTGATGTTAACCGGACACAATTTAAATCCGCGTGCGTGGCGTCTGGACATTGAAAATGGTTTGTTAATTGATGATCCTAAACAAGCATTGAAAGGTCTGTTAGACCAAGAGCTTTCTACAATACTGCAACATACCCTACAAATCACAGAACCCGGGCAGATTGAGGGAGTCGATGATTACCCAGAACATGTAAAAAAACTATTATTACGGATGCGTCGGATTAAAGCTGATAAACTGGTTAAAGGCCTTATTTAGTGCTGCTATTAGGTTATATGCTTTTGGGCGCAATTGCAGGCCTGATTGCTGGTATATTTGGCTTGGGAGGTGGCATTATTATTGTGCCAACTCTTATTTTTACTTTCAGTTATCTCAACTTTCCCACTGAGGTTTTAACGCATTTAGCCGTTGGTACATCTCTTTCTACTATTTTATTCACCTCCCTTAGTGCCATTTATGTACACCATAGAAAACTCGCTATTGACTGGTCATTAGCATTTAAGCTAAGTGTCGGCATGTTATTAGGCGGTTTAATTGGCGCGTATTTCGCCGAGTTTATGTCGGGTGTGATACTGCAAAGAATATTTGCGCTTTATACCGTATCTGTTGCACTGCAAATGTGGTTTGCATGGTCACCAAAGGCAATTTTAACCCTGCCTAAACAGTTAGGTTGTGCGTTTTTAGGTGGCGGAATAGGTATTGTCTCAGGCTTATTTGGTATCGCAGGCGGCTCATTAGTTGTGCCTGTTTTGACGCTATACCGTATAAAAATAACGCAAGCAATTGCCACATCAGCAGTGACGGGGTTCCCTATTGCCCTGTCTGGTAGTATAGGATACATAATGATGGGCTGGAATAACCCTTCATTGCCAGAGAGCAGCTTTGGTTATGTGTATTGGCCTGCAATGCTAGGCATTATTTCGAGCAGTACAATCTTTGCCAAGTTTGGCGCGATGCTTGCGCATCATTTATCGCCTATAAAACTGAAAAAAATGCTTTCTATTGTGCTTATGCTGGTGGCAATTAAGTTATTTGTCTGATTGTTATACCTAAACTACTTGAAGATACAGATTCAGAGTTTCGCCCGGATGCTAGAACAAGGCGTAACATGATGAGAATGGTTATTCCCTTTTCAAGAGTTACAACGCAGTGCTAGCTTTCGGGCGAATCTCCCGAAGGGCAAGGCGATAAACGATGATCTTCGTTGTTAGAAGGCTTTGATTTAGAATAACTAGATCATCAGCCTTCTGCCTAGAACATCATCATTTATCGTCTTGCTGACTCCTGCATCTCCAAGTAGCTTAGGTATAGATTAAATACCGAGCTGTATGCTGGTTAAATAAGCACTTGAAACTAAAACGGTAAATAGCGGTTGAATTCTTTATTTTGATACGTATAATTCTTTTCATCAAGTCGTTACACAAGGCTTGATAACAGTGACAATGGTAGGCTTCTTGGTTCCTCGCATTGATAACTTATTAACCTGGTCAGAGCCGGAAGGCAGCAGCCATAGTAGGTGATTCAAGTGCCGAGGGTTTGCTGGGGAGTCTGCCACCCACACCTTTCCTCAAATCATTATTAGCTTCCTAAAGGTCTAATTATGACGTTATATAACTCTAATTTTGATACTTCCCTAAAAGCCAAACATTTATCGCCGAAATATTGGGGAACCTGGTCTTTGCTTGGATTATTATTTCTATTCAGTTACTGCCCAATTAAAATACGGGATCGTTTTGCAGCCTGGCTTGCAGATAAAATTTATAGTGCAAAATTTTTAAATAAACGTAAAAAAATCGCGTTTACCAATCTTAGTTTATGCTTTCCTGAGTATTCTCAAAAACAAAAAGATCAATTGATGCGAGAGAATATTCGTGCGCTTGCACAAATTTCCTTGTCGCTTGGTGAACTGGCATTTAGAAAACGTGATTTTTTACTCAAGCGTGTCAATATGATTGGCGAGCAATATCTCCAACAAGCAGAGGCGCAAAATCAAGCAATTATCTTTTTAGGCCCGCATTGTTACGGTCTTGATTATTCAGGCATAGCCGGTCTTAATGCCAGAGGTTACCCTATCTCAAGCATGTTTAAAGATTATAACAATCCCATTTTCGACTGGTTTGTAACAGGTTACCGTACTCGTTTTACTAAGCTCACCGGCAAAGGTGCTTTATATCATCGCAGTGAAGGTTTAAAACCTGTTATAAAAAGCCTGCGCGATAAAACACATTTTTATTATCTTCCCGATGAAGATCATGGTCGAGAGAATAGTCTGTTTGCTGATTTTTATGCGACTCAAAAAGCAACCGTGCCGATGATTGGCCGATTAGCTAAATTGGGTAAGGCTGTAGTGATCCCATTCTTTACTTCATATAATGATCAAACAGCTAAATATGATGTTATCTTTCATGCACCACTTGAAAATTTCCCGACAGGGGATGAATTGAAAGATACAGAGCAGATGAACCGGGCGATTGAGAAGGTAATAGACGTGAACCGCAGCCAATATATGTGGTCGCTTAAGTTACTCAAAACCCGTCCTGAAGTTGGATTGGATATCTACAAATAATATCTTTTAAGATAGCTTACGAATGTGAATCGTAAGCTATCTTGCATCTATACACATTCTACTACTGAGCGTTAATACGCTGACCCGTTACCTCTTTACTGTCATCATTTAACAAATACAGATAAATTGACATAATATCTTCCGGTCTTTTTAGTTTTGCCGTATCTTCAGCCGGATAGGCACTTGCGCGCATCGCAGTTCGTGTTGCTCCCGGGTTTATTGCATTAAAGCGTAAGCTGCTGTTTTCATATTCGTCTGCTAGCACCTGCATCATACCTTCAGTGGCAAATTTTGAGACGCTGTACGCGCCCCAGTAAGCTCGACCTTGATTACCTACTGCTGATGTCGTAAATATTGTTGACGCATGCTCAGCAAGGCTTAAAACAGGGATTAATGATTTGGTTAACAAAAATTGCGCGGTAACATTAGTTTGAATGATTTCATCCCAGGTTTTTTTTTCAATTTGCGTAAAAGGCCCTAATACACCAAGTTGACTTGCATTATGAACAAGACCATCAAGTTTGCCGTATTCACGTTTGATGGTATCAGCTAAATCGATGTAATGTTGCTCTGTTGCCCCGTTTAAATCCAGTGGCAAAATCGAAGCCTGTTGTTTGCCTAGTGCTTCGATTTGATCATAAACAGCTTCAAGCTTTTTTACTGTTTTTCCCAGTAAAATAACCGTCGCGCCAAACTCTGCACATTGTAGTGCCAGAGTTTTACCAATTCCTGCGCCAGCACCTGTAATTAGAATCGTTTTTCCAGATAAACAGTCTGCTTGTGCTTGATATTCCATCATAAATTTTCTCATTTTTACAAATAAGCGTGAATATTAACTTTTTTTCAACAAAAGTCTCAATCTCTTTTGTACCGGGGCGTTCTTTTTGTCATGATATGCCATGTCAATCTTATTACTGAGGAATATAGTTTTGGAATTTTTATCTGAATATGGTCTGTTTTTAGCAAAAGCTATTACATTCATTTTAACAGTGGTCATTACTTTAGTCGTGGTAATTGCCATCGCGAGTAAGCAGAAAAATAAAAAAGGTGAGTTAGATTTAATTGATTTATCTGAGCAGTTAAAAGGTACAAAAAAATCAATCGAAGAACAGTTATTAACTTCCCATCAATTAAAAGTGCGTCATAAAAGCGAAAAAAAGGCACAGAAAGAAAAAGATAAGCAAGCTAAAAAAGCCGCTAAAAATGGTGAAGCAGCAGATGGATTACCACAGTTGTATGTGGTCGATTTTAAAGGCAGCATTGATGCGAAGGAAGTCACTTCATTAAGAGAAGAGGTAACCGCTATTTTAAGTGTTGCCGATGAACATGATGAGGTGTTTGTTCGCCTTGAAAGCGGTGGTGGCATGGTTCATGGTTACGGACTGGCAGCATCGCAACTGCAGCGTATTAAAGATCATAATATCCCGTTAACTATCTCTGTTGATAAAGTGGCTGCCAGTGGCGGTTATATGATGGCGTGTATTGCGGATAAAATCATTTCAGCACCGTTTGCTATTGTGGGATCAATTGGTGTGATTGCGCAAATCCCTAACTTCAATAGATTATTAAAAAAACATGATATTGAATTTGAGCAGTTAACCGCGGGTGAATACAAGCGAACATTAACTATGTTTGGTGAAAATGATCAGGTTGGACGTGATAAGTTTAAGCAGGAGCTGCAGGAAACACATGATCTGTTTAAGCAATTTGTGACCAAACATCGCAGTCAAATTGATATCGACAAAGTAGCAACAGGTGAACATTGGTACGGGTTACAAGCTATTGAGCGTAAATTGGTTGATGAAATTTCTACGAGTGATGATTACTTAGTTTCTCAGTTAGATGAACGCCATATTATTCAAATTAAATATACGCAGCGTAAAAAATTAGCAGATAAATTGGGCCACGCTGCTTCAATAGCAATTGAAAATAGTGTCTTTAAATTGATGCAGCTAAATATCAACCGTTTTTTTTAGTAATTGCTCGATTTTTGGACTAAGAGTAAAGCCAACTGCCACTTAGTTGGCTTTTTTT
>JABXKR010000216.1 GCA_013619145.1 Psychromonas sp.
ATCGTCGGCAGCGTCAGATGTGTATAAGAGACAGCCTTGATACTCAATTTCAAAATCATCCGATAGTTCAATACGTTTTTCAATATCAGTATTATCTAAATAGTTCCATTTCAAGCGTGTATCGTAATTCCCATCACCATTGGTATCGACATCAATTAAATCTGCACGATTAGCTACAGGTTGAGCTGCATAACTGGGCAAATGAGATTTAAGGAACATAAAGTCGTTGGCGACTTTTACACTCAGGTTAATTTGGCCTATCACATTTATTTTTGCATCTTTAGACAGCGAGACAAATTTAGGTAATGCCGTCGCCGCCAGTATTCCAAGAATAATAATAACGATCACTAACTCGATTAATGTAAAACCTTTACTAAACATACTCTTTTTCATCGTTTATGTTTCTCATAAAATTCATGGCCTTATTTTATCTAAACAAAAAACAATGTTAATGCTTAATGGTTCTAAATGGGACTTAATCACTCACAAACTGCTCTTTGTGAGTGATCTTTTCTTCGCATTTTCCAGCCACGCCAGACCAATTGATGACCGGGCATCTTTAATGCGTTTTGCGATCACCACAAAACGTAAATCACTGTTAACAATATTGCTATCAAAAGGGTAACAGGTGATCAGGGTTAATAACTCTTGAGGGCTAGCCTGCAAAACAGAAAGATCCTTTTCATGAACAATTTTGCTCTCAATCACCTGAAAAAATAGAGCTGAATTATGGTAGGTGGTGAGTATTAAATCATCATCCGGCTTAATATTTTTAAGTTGATTAAAATGAGTATCATTGTGTCCCACTAACACACTATTACCGCCTTGGTTGAACGGTGCAGTAGAAACCATCCAAGCTGGTGCAAACGCTAAATTACTGCCCGTTGCACCAGAGAGAATTATCAAGGGATCTTGCCCGGCAATGCTTAACTGGGCAAACGGTGCACTGTCAGCCCACGGCCATGCTTTGTGCAGTTCACCATCCTGCAGATGACGCGCCCAGGCAAAGGTTAACAGTTGCTGTGCAAGTAAGGCTTTCCCCTGCATATACAGCCCTTTGCCAAATATTAATAAACCAGCAAGCATTACAATTAATAATGATTTATGAAACAAAGATAAACGTCTCCATCTGCGCTTATCAATTGCAATAGCATCTGCATTATTCATCTGCACACTCCCTCTAAATCACTTTTAAGTTTATAAAAACAGGACTCAAATATCCACAACAGAGCCACTAACACCAGTAATAGCAAACCAAGCTGTTTATACAGCTCACTGCCTAATCCCGTTTGTGGCAAGCGCATCGTATTACCCTGCGGTAAATGGGTTTTAACCTGTTTATTTACACTATCAATTACTCTCGGACGTGATACTTTCTGTTCAACGGCAAGCAAACTGGTGTGTTTAGTGACAATATGAAACTTTAAACCTAACGCTGTGATTTTTTGCTGTTTTTCTAAATTAGACAGTTCACGGTTAAGATCAAAACTATCAATCTGCTCTTTTGCCCATAAAACATCTATCCCTTGTGCATTTTGCTGTTGCTGTAAACTAAAATCTTGTGACCACGGTTTTGCTCTGTTTTGTGCAAACTTTATTCCCGCAATTTGTAATGCTTTTTTGCCGTCAGGTATTTTAAATACCACCTGTAACGGCTCTCCTTGATAAAGATCTGTTATCGGCTGAGGCCAGTAATCAACAGGGCTGCCATCTGCCCAATTGAGCTGTATATCACGCAATACAGGAGCGGAAAGTTGCTCAAATAGTGCCGACATTTTACGATTAACCTCATTCACATCGCCAATACTGGTGTAACTCCCCTTACCCATTTTTGCACTGCTTTTCATAAAATAATGGTTAGGCGCAGAGCCGATACCCACCATAAACAGACGGCTCTTGCCTAACAGTTTTGCAATTTGTGTTAATAACTGCTGTTCATTACTGATACTGGCATCAGTAATAAATACAACCTGACGAAGTCCAGTTTCTTTATCGGCATACACAGTTCGTTTACCCCGCAATGAATCCTTTAAAGCAACTTGCATATTAGTGCCGCCGGAGGCTTGTAACTGATTGATAAAGACTTTCGCCATCGCCTTGCTGCGATTATCTACAGGCAGTGAGTTTGTCGCAAAAAATTCACTGTTATCGCTAAAACTGATGATATTAAAGGTGTCATTTTCTGCTAGTTGGTCAAGCGCAAAACTTAGCGCGGACTTTGCCTGCTCTATTGAAGTACCCGACATTGATCCCGATACATCGATAACAAAGATAACCTCTTTATTAATACGCGCAGCTTCAGTGAACTGCGTAGCAGGTGGCATCATCATCAGTAGTCCATATTTTTCAGCACCGATATTTTGCACAAATAATGCGCTTTTTGCCTGTTCGCTTTGCAACACCTGCCAATTCAAAACAAAATCACGATTGGCGATCACAGTTTCATCTTGTAACGATATTAACTGCAGGCTGGCCCCCAGTTTTTCTGTTTTGATATTGTGATAAGGGCTATTAATACTCTCTATTTCCAAAGGGCTGTGCAGATAAATTTTGAGTTCAACAAGCAGATCCGGATCTGATTTATCTTTAATTACAACGCTAGTTTGCTCTGCAAGCTGCTGATTTTCATTGTTTTGTAACCACCAGTCCCATCTGTCATTCCAGAACAGATGTTGTTGCTCGCTGTGTTTCTCAGTTAATAGATTCGACAGGTAATTATAACGCTCAGCTCTGCTCAAACGCGGCATTGGCGGAGCGTAACGTGGTGTGATTGTCATCGGATAATGCAGGCTGAAAATACCCGGTTTATATTGAATACTCTGTTGATACTCAATTTCGATTGCTACCTTTTCACCTGGCGCGATATTGGCAACTTCCGTTCTGAATATATCATTACGTTTTTGTTCTATTAAACTGGCTTTTTTACCCGAAACTTTCGCTTGCGCAAACTGCTTTTTGGCAACTTGTTTCTCTTTTATTTCACCAATAATCAAACGTTCTCCAATTTTCATAGAGAGGTGATCCAGCGCTGCATTTTCAGGCAGTGGAAATAGATAAGTGGCATTTATCCAATTATCACTATCATTTTCAAAAATCTGCGTCACCGTCACCCGGTTAATTAAACCATTCACATGCATCTCTACCCTGCTTCTTAACAATGGAGCACTGTGTTTTATGCCGCTTTGAGTTTGGTATACAAGCCCCGCTGACGGCTCGATGCTGGCCAGCTCACTTGCAAACAAAGTGGGTGAAATTAATAGACAGGCAACTAGCATCTTTTTTATTAATAACAGGTATTTATTACAAGTTTGTAGTTTGAACTGGCACATAAAAACTCCTTAGAATTCCATCGCTGTAGAGATTGATTGTGTTTTAAAATCAAAGCTTAACGGCTGTATTTCCTGCTTCTCTGCCTTAACAGACAATTCCCCTTTTTCATCATTATTATTTTTAGTTTCCAGCTGCTGCTGGACTGACTTGGGACTATTTAACTGCTCAACTAAGGCGGTAATTTCAGCCTGGTAAGCATGGATTTCAACACGGCGATCTAAACGGTTATTTTCTTTGTTTTGTTGTGAGTTTTGCGGACTGCTGGCACCTAATGAGATAATTGCCAACTGCTCTTCTGCAACGCCTTTATCAACTAAAAATTCAGCCACGACTTGTGCTCGTCTTTTAGCAAGTTTGCCATTGTATAAAACATTACCAGTTCGGTCCGCATACCCCACCACTTGCCACACAGCTTTATTGTTCGCACCTTGGCTTTTCATAAACTCAGCGCTTTCATTTAATGACTGAAAATAGGAAGGATTTATCTCGCTGGAATCAAATGCAAATAACACCTCATTTTCAATCACCATTTTTTTACCCTCGACAGGCTCAAGCTGATCTGTGCTGGCTTTATTTCCCTCCTTAACTGATGTTTGCTGAGCGTCTACCTGCGTTTCATCTTGTTGTTCAATTTCTATGGGATATTGCACCTGTTCCTGCAACTCAGATTCAATCTGCGGTTGCGAAAGCAGGTTCGCTTGTGCAATTAATGCCAGCTCCTGCACATCCGTGCTAGCCATACTGCTTTCAAGTAACCCCGCTATGTTGTGCGGATCATTTGTTGGTAAAAAATCAGGTTCAGATTGATACTGCTCTAAGGCGATTAAACCACCCGTGATTGTAGAGATGATCACAATGCTCAGTACCGATTTTTTGAATGTTGATTGATTTTTATTATTAGTCATACTTTTACCCTTTTAAGCTGCTTAAAATTTATGTTGTGTAAAATAGTGTGCTGTTGAACTGATGAGTTAATTTAAGCAGACAGTTGTGTTTATTAAGGGGTAAGAAAAAGGCAGAGTGCTGATCAATTGTGTTCAAAAAAAGGCAATCACCGCCAGCCTCTTTTTAGTGACCGTTTTTCACGTATACTGCTGTTAAGAGAGACAACAAGGATCTACAAAATGAAACGTATTGCGATCGTTGAAGACGAAAAAAACATTCGCGAAAATTATGCAGATTTAATGTGTAAACACGGTTATCAGGTGAACAGTTATGAAAACCGCCTTGATGCGATCCGTGCTTTTGAAGTTCGCCTTCCGGATCTTGCTATTATTGATATCGGTTTAGGCGATGAATATGACGGAGGTTTTATGCTTTGTCAGTCACTGCGTTTACTATCTTCCACTGTGCCAATTATATTTTTAACTGCACGTGATAATGACTTTGACACAATATCCGGCTTACGCTTAGGGGCGGATGATTACTTAACGAAAGATATTGGACTTGAGCACTTAATGGTGCGGATCAGTGCGCTGTTTCGCCGCATCGACGTAATGCAAAAACCAAGCGATCAAAACAAAATACTAGCGCGCGGTTTATTAACTATCGATAGCGACAGAATGCAGATTTTCTGGGCAGAACAACCTCTTGATTTTACAATCACCGAATTTTGGATTGTCCATGCACTGGCAAATCGCGCCGGCATTGTACGTAACCGTCAGCAACTGATGCAGGATGCTAATATGGTGGTTGACGACAATACCATCACTTCACATATCAAGCGCATTCGTAAAAAGTTTATTAATTTAGATGCCAACTTTAACGAAATCACTGCCGTGTACGGCATGGGTTACCGTTGGGATATTTCACAAGAAGAAACACTGTGAACAAATTTTCAATCGGCCTGCGCAGTAAAGTGATACTCATCTCGAGCTTTTTATTGATATTACCCTGGCTCGGTTATCAATATGTGTGGGAGATGGAAAAATTCCTGCGCCAAGGTCAGGAGCAAACCCTAATCGGTACAACACGCGCTGTTGCAACCGCCCTGCATGAAAGGCCTAAACTGTTTAATTCTCAGGCCAGTTTTTTGCAAGAAGTTGAAGCAGGTAAAGATCTTTACGCTTACGATATAAAACAGGTAATCCAAATTGATGGATTGCTGGATGACTGGCAAGCGAATCACAAACAGAGTCTGTTTTATGGTGCGGACTATGTGCGTTTTCAGGCAGATAAAAACAGCAGCAACCCCATCTCCTTTACCCATATGGTAGGAAAACGCGATGGCTACTTATATGGCTATTTGCAGGTCAATGATCAATATCCCGTTTTTCGTAACCCTAATTCACGTCAAATAGATAAAAACGATCACCTTATAATTGCGCTAAGCTCCCCACAGGAAAAGTTACAACACTATGTAATTTCAGTTCATAAAGATGGTTGGTTTAATGCCTTTTTAAGACCCAATCCCGACAGTGATATTAGCGAATTACAACGTGAAAAACGCATTCAAGGTTACTGGAAACAAACTGCAGCCGGTTATAATATCGAATTTCGATTTCCCCTTGATATGCTGGGTAATAAATTAGGTTTTGCTTTGCATACTGTATCAGATAAGAATAACCGCCGTGTGGACAATATCATCTCCACATCTAATACCCATAATTTACAAAAACTTGGCACCGTATTAGTACCCTCTCCAGAAATTGCGCGAATAATTAAAGGTATGAGCCATAGCCGCTCGCGCATCTGGGTGGTGGATCGTCACCAGCGCGTATTGGCCAAAGCAGGTGATATCCGTCAGGCAGATGGCGTGTGGGGTTCAGATGAGCAGAATAAGCAAACAGATAATTCACTGTGGGATAAACTGCAAAACAACTTACTTGCTCCGCTTTATAGCCTTATCTTGTCTCCCCCACCAGGTGATTTTATCGATGACTTACAAGATTCAACGCAATTAAACAGTGAATTTATCAAACTGGTATTAACCGGAAAATCACAGTCAAGCTGGTCTTTAACAAAAGACAAAAAAGCGATGATTTTATCTGCAGCGAGCCCGATCATGGTCGGCGATAAAGTGATGGGTATTGTAGTCGCAGAAGAGACCACCAACGGCATCCGCACTCTGCGTAATAAAGCACTGGAAAAACTGTTTAATGTATTACTCAGTATTATTATTATCGGCACATTACTGTTATTTGTTTTTGCCTCCAATATCGCCTCGCGCATTCGTAAATTACGTGATCAGGCTGATAACGCCATCGACTCTCAAGGGCGTATTTCAGTACCTTTTTCCCCCTCAACATCCGGTGATGAGATTGGCGATCTGTCTCGGGGATTATCGGATATGGTTAACCGTTTAGGGCAGTATCATTTTTATCTGGAAAACCTGTCATCTCGTCTCTCTCATGAACTGCGTACTCCGGTTGCAGTGGTACGTTCATCTCTGGAAAACCTGTCATTATTGCCACAAAACGATGAAAACCAGAAATATATCCACCGAGCAGAAAAAGGGATCAGTCGATTAAATCGCATTTTATCCAGTATGAGTGAAGCTACACGTATTGAGCAAAGCCTGCAAAGCAGTGAAAAAGAGCATCTTCCTGTAAATGAGTTGCTTGATGGCTGTGTTCAGGGTTATCAAATGACCTACAATGAGTATCAGTTTGAGTTAAATCAAAACGATAAAACATTAATCATCAACGCAGAGCCGGATTTTATCGTACAACTATTGGATAAATTAGTCAGTAATGCGATGGAGTTTAGTGAACCCCAAAATCCCATTGAAATTTCACTTAAACAGCAGGCAAAGAATGCATTAATAACTGTTTCTAATATCGGTCCACTATTGCCAGAAAATATGAGTGATGAACTATTAAAATCCATGGTTTCAGTGCGCCCGCAAAGCAGGCAAAATAAAACCCATTTAGGTTTAGGCTTGTTTATCGCCAAAATAATCAGCGAATTTCACCAGGGTGAAATCAGCATTCAAAACCGAGCTGATAATTTGGGCGTTGAAGTATCTGTCAGTTTGCCGCTTGATAAGCCTTAACCCTTATGAATTTAACAACTGATTTTACTTGGAATTATTAAAAACAAACCCGATACAACTCTTGGCATAATACGTTTTCCCCATGAAATTTATCATCCTGATGGCCATGTGCAGGTAGAACAGGTATCTGGATCGCCAGGTTGGACTGACTCCCCTACTACTTTATTAGCGAAGATAGAGCAAAGTTATCGAGACCGTAAAAACGCTAATCAACAGCACAACGGGTTCAGGCCTTGATACTGAAATAGATCTTACTTTACTTAACGATCTGCTTGTTAAACTAAATGATAAAAGAGAAGCTTTGAATGCAAATTAAAACCTGACAACAGGTAAAAATCACGGCTATAGTAAGATTAAGCTGAGGAAAATATAATATGGACACCTTAAGTCATACATTGTGGGGTGGCGGTCTATTTGGCTATCGTGGTCACTTTTGGATTGCCATTATCTTTGGCGCATTTCCTGATCTAGTTTCATTTGCTTTACTGCATATTATAAATTTTATCTCTAATGGTTTCGTTGCAGAACTGCCTTCATTTGCTTCTCTTCCTGCCTGGTTATTTATCAATTATAGTATCTCTCACAGTTTGCTGGTAGCGGCCGGGGTGATCACACTCGTCGCATTCTGGCGCAAAGATATTGCCTATGCGATGTTATCCTGGCCCTTTCATATTTTATTAGATGCCCCCTTTCATACGGCAGAGTTTTTTCCAACGAAATTTTTCTGGCCTGTATCTGACTTTTTTATCGCGGGTATCCCCTGGTCTAATCCTTGGGTATGGTATGCAAATGTGGCGGGATTAGTAGTTCTTTATATAATGCGCGGGCGAGCTAGAGTGCATAACAATTCAGTCAATTAATAGCAATATCCTAATAATTGCCTTAATACAGTTTGCTTAAATTCTTTACCGCTCTGCTGGAGTTCAAAGCGTTTTAGAAAAAGCAGATGGTAACAGTGGCAAGAGCCTACGACGATAGAGGAATATCATTCCTCTATTAAGATAGCGATCATTAGATAACTGTTTCACAGGCTTGGTCTACGATAAAATAATCGCCCAAAGCATCACAAGTCAGCGGTCGGCTGTATAAATAACCCTGAATAAAATCACAGCCACTTTGACGCACAAATTCAGCTTGCTCTTCGCTTTCAACTCCTTCCGCCACTGTTTTTATGGATAAACTATTAGCAATGGCAATAATCGCATGGATTAGGTTCTCAGCTTTTTGATTGTGATTAATTTGACAAATGAAACTTTGATCTATTTTCAAAATATCAAAATCAAAACTATTGAGATAACTTAGTGATGAATAACCTGTGCCAAAATCATCAATGGTAATTAAACAGCCTAACGCCTTTAAAGCCAGCAGCTGTTTTTTTGCACGCTGAATGTCCTCCAAAAAGACACTTTCCGTGATCTCTATTTCGATCATTGAACCTGGCAAATTATATTTTTTTAATAGTGTTTCAAGTTCATTAGCTAAAATATTATGACTACTGAGTTGTATCGCAGAAACATTTACCGCCACTCTCTGCACTGCTACATTATTCTCACGCCATTTAGCCAGTTGTGCACAGGCTGTAGCTAGCACCCAGATACCAATATCATGAATAAGACCGCAACCTTCGGAAACGGCAATAAATTCATCAGGAGGAACATTACCCAAAGTGGCATTATGCCAGCGAATTAACGTTTCCACCGAGTGAGAGCGTTGATCGGCTACTTGGATTTGCGGTTGATAGAGCAGAGTAAACTCATTATTGCTTAGTGCATGATGTAACTCTTGTTCAATTTCATAACGGCGTTTAACTTTATCCGCCTGATAGGCATTATAAAAACATATTTGGCTGCGATCTGATTGTTTCGCTTCGCGCTTTGCTACATCGGCCTGGCGAATCAACTGCAGATAATCCGTGGAATCTCCCGATGACAGAGTAATCCCCATGGAGGCGCTAAGTTGTAACTTTTTACCCTCAATAAGAAATGGTGCTAATAATCCCTGCTGCAGTCTTTTACCGATTCGAAACATAGATTGGGCATCAGTGCGCTCAATCACCACAATAAATTCATCACTGCTAAAATAGGTCAATTGTTGTTCCGAGTTACTTTGTTCTTGATTAACCGAGCTGAAATCATAATTTCTTAAGGATATTTGCAGCCGCTCAGAAAAAGCAGCCAGCAACTGATCACCAAATTGAATGCCGTAAATATCATTAAATTTATTAAAATCATCAATATCGATAAAAATCAAGCCAACAGTATCATTATATCTATCAGATTTTTCCAAGCAGGAAAACAGATAC
>JABXKR010000217.1 GCA_013619145.1 Psychromonas sp.
GTGAAATACGAGACCCAGTAGTAAGTCTCAGTTATTAATTACTGTATATGGAATATAAAATGAATAAAAAGGTTTTGTCGGTTGTTCTTTTAGCCAGCGTTCTTGGCGGCTGTAACAGTGGTGGAGATAGTACAAGTACGAATAAAACAGTTGAAAATGCTTCAATCTGTTTTAACGAGAATTTATATACACCCGGAGCAGAATATAATTTAACCTTTCAAGACGCTAATAAGCCTGCTGAAACAATAAATTATAAAGTGCTTGAAGATACGGTATTTAGAGGGCAAGCAGCAACCCGGATAGAAGTAACGAATGGAACGTCCTCATATTATAGTTATTTGTCCATAGATAATAATGAAAAATCGGTATCTCAATTAGGTAACAAGAGTGATGATGTTGAATCATATTATGAGCCGGCTATGACAATGAAATTCAATCTCAATAAGGGTGATTCTTATGAGCAAACAACAACTTTGATTAGTGAGGCATCATTCGGCAACTTTGAATTTGTATATATTGAATATACTACATTTAAAGGGATAGAGACGATTACGGTTCCTGCCGGCAGTTATAAAACCTGCAAGTTTGAAATAAATTCTTCATTTACAAATCCTGATGGCTTGACTGAAGAGTCTACTTATTCATCTTGGTATACAGCTGAATCTGGCATCCCAGTACAAGCAGTTGATGAAGAATCGACACATAAACTTGTCGAAGCGGATATTAACGGTACTAAAATATAAATTCAGAACTTTAAACCTGATCTTGTTTTTTTGTACTTAACCAGCAAAAAGAGACTTATTAAAGATAAAAGAAAGGGCTGAATAGCCCTTTTTATTTGTCTGAAACAGTTTTGCACTCAAAAGCGCCATTGACTGTTTTTTTACGGCAAGCCCTGACGTTAAAACTTATGAACAATATTACATTATAAAAGGCTGTTAGCTACTGACGATAACCGTCTAAAAAATTGCCGATTTTAGAGATTGCCTGGCTCAGTTCATCTATACGCGGTAAACAGACAATTCGGAAATGATCCGGTTTATGCCAGTTAAAACCAGTGCCCTGTACGATTAAGATTTTTTCTTCCATTAACAGGTCCATCGCAAAACGTTGATCATCTTTAATATTAAATTTTTTCTGATCCAGTTTCGGGAATAGATATAGCGCACCTTTAGGTTTCGTGCAGCTAATCCCTGGAATATCATTAAGCAGTTTCCAGGCGGTCTGAGTTTGATCATACAAACGGCCACCCGGTATGATTAATTCATTAATACTTTGATAACCGCCCAGTGATGTTTGAATCGCATGCTGCATCGGTACATTTGCGCATAAACGCATACTGGCGAGTATTTCCAAGCCATTGATATAATCTCGAGCGTGTTTTTTTGCGCCGCTGATCATCATCCAGCCGACACGGAAACCACACACTCGATAGGCTTTGGAAAGTCCGTCAAAAGTGACAATCAAAATGTCATCAGCCAATGTTGCAAGTGGAATATGCACTGCATCGTCATAAGTGATTTTTGAGTAAATTTCATCGGAAAAAACGATTAAGTTATGTTGACGAGCCAGTTCAACAATCTGCTCTAATAACTCTTTACTATAAACCGCACCCGTTGGATTGTTAGGATTAATAATAACAATCCCTTTGGTTTTTACGGTGATTTTTGATTTGATATCTTCGATATCCGGAAACCAGTCTGACTGCTCATCACAGATATAATGTACCGCTTTACCGCCCGATAAATTGGTTGCGGCTGTCCATAACGGATAATCAGGTGCAGGTACTAACAGTTCATCACCATTATTTAATAATCCCTGCATCGCCATTACGATTAATTCGCTCACGCCGTTACCGATATAAATATCATCCGTATCAAGTGAAAGTAACCCTTTCGCCTGATAGTGCTGCATTACCGCTTTACGCGCAGAAAAAAGTCCTTTGCTATCACAATAACCCTGGCTTAGCGGCAGGTTTTTGATCACATCCATTAATACTTCTTCAGGTGCTTCAAAACCAAACGGGGCTGGATTACCGATATTAAGCTTTAGAATTCGTTGTCCTTCTTCTTCCAATTTCTGGGCTTGTTTAAGCACGGGCCCACGAATGTCATAACAAACATTATCTAACTTATGGGACTTTTCAATGGAATACATAACAACCTCTTAAAACCTGAACGGTGTGATAAACATACAATTTGCCGCAATAAATTGCTAACACCTAAAAGTACCTGATCTTAGCGATGGTGTGAAGCAAATAAAGCAAACAACAGGGGATTCTCGCTTTTATTATTAAAAATTTTCAAGTATTGTTGAAATTATTGCATATTATTAAAGGTCAGAGTTCCACTATGATTGAAATCAAACACTTAAAAACCTTATCGACATTAAATAATACGGGCAGTTTAGTGGAAGCTGCAAAGCAGTTACATCTTACCCAATCTGCATTATCGCATCAGTTAAAAGAGTTGGAAGGGCGTCTTAACTGCTCTTTATTTATCCGTAAATCACGGCCGATTCGTTTTACCGTATCGGGATTGCGCTTATTAGAATTAGCCGATCAAGTATTACCTGAAATTCGTAACGCTGAGCGCGACCTATCACGTTTTGTTTCCGGTGATGCCGGGCGACTGCATATGGCCATTGAGTGCCACTCCTGTTTTCAGTGGTTAATGCCTGCAATTGATAAATTTAGAGACAGCTGGCCGGAAGTAGAGCTGGATTTCTCAAGCGGTTTCAGTTTTTTGCCTTTGCCCGCACTAAAACGCGGCAACCTTGATTTAGTAGTAACCTCAGATCCGCAACCTATTGAAGGTATCAGCTACATTCCGCTATTTAGTTATCAGCCAATGCTGGCATTAAGCCGTCATCATCGTCTGGCGAATAAAACCTATATTGAAGCGGAAGATCTAAGCCGGGAAACCTTAATCACTTACCCGGTAGAAAAAGAGCGTTTGGATATTTTCAATCAATTTTTAATACCAGAGGGGGTTTCACCAGCCAAAATCCGCCATGCAGATATGACCTTAATGATGCTGCAGTTGGTCGCAAGCGGGCGTGGTGTGGCAGGATTACCTAACTGGGCACTGTTTGAATATCTGAAAAAGGACTATGTTGTGGCACGACGTTTAGGTAAAGAAGGGTTATGGAATACCTTGTATGCTGCAGTTCGTGAAGAGCAACAATCATTAGCCTATTTACAAGATTTTATTAAAACAGCCATTGAGAGTTGTTTTGTACACCTTAAAGGTATTAAAGTAGCGAGTGATATTTAAAATTGTTTAGGCAAGCATGATTATTATTTTGCTTTAAAAACCAAAGAGTGTTGAATATTTAAGCTGACAGATACAAATCGTCAATATATTCTTGATCTTTCACCAATTTTTATTGTTGAATAATTGCAGAGCGACGAATAAAAAGTCACAATTATTAACTATTTATTTATTATGTTGAGATCAAGCTGATGGGTTGTTGTGATGCAAAAGGGTTAATGCCCCTCGAACAAGCATTAACTGAAATGCAGGCGTCATTATCTAATGTGTGTGAAGCTGTTACATTGCCGTTATCACAAGCACTTGGTTTTGCGCTGGCTCAAGATCTGAAATCGCCATTAAATGTGCCGCCTTTTAATAATTCAGCAATGGATGGTTATGCACTTAATCAAGCCGATTTAATTAACTGTTCGCCTGAAAATCCGATCACACTCAAGCTGATTGGTAAATCTTTTGCGGGCGCGCCTTATGCGGGAGATCTTCCCCGTGGTTGTTGTATTCGTATTATGACCGGCGCTGTAATGCCAGATTGTGCCGATACAGTTGTGATGCAGGAGCGAACAGAAGCCAATGAGGGTTTAATCACTTTTAGCCAGTTACCCAAACTGGCTGATAATGTGCGCTTGGCTGCTGAAGATATTAAACAGGATCAAGTAGTGCTCGGTAAAGGGCATAAATTAACGCCGCGCGATATACCCTTGATTGCTTCATTGGGTTTGGCCAATATTGAGGTGTTTAGAAAACTCAAAGTGGCGGTTATCTCTTCCGGTGATGAGCTGAAAAGTTTGGGTGAACCGCTCGCACAAGGCGATATCTATGACAGTAATCGCTATAGCATTATTGCTTTATTATCCCGGCTTAATGTTGAAGTGATTGATTTTGGTATTATCAAAGACGATAAATCACTGCTTCGCGAAGCATTTGCATCTGCTGATTTACAGGCTGATGTGGTGATCACAAGTGGCGGCGTATCGGTTGGTGAAGCTGATTTTATTAAAGATATTTTGCAGGAGATGGGCTCTATCGGTTTTTGGAAACTTGCGATTAAACCGGGTAAACCTTTTGCTTTTGGTAAACTGCCAAGCAGTGTGTTTTTCGGCTTGCCAGGTAATCCGGTTTCCGCTATGGTCACTCTCTATCAGCTTGCTGTACCTGCTATGCTCACCATGGGTGGCTTAAAGGTCAAACCTGCAATTCGTTTCAATGCGATTGCTATCGATAAACTAAAAAAAGCAGTTGGGCGCACCGATTTTCAGCGTGCAAGCTATTCTGTGGACGAAAATGGACAACTGGTTGTTTCATCGACTGGTAGTCAAGGCTCAGGCGTATTTAGTTCAATGAGCCAATCAAACTGTTTTATTGTACTCGAACAACAACGAGGCAATGTTGAAGCGGGTGAAACAGTAACAATCGAACCGTACAACGCTTTAATGGATTAACAATAAAAATTAAAATTAACTTTTGAGCACAAGTAAGTGCCTTGGGAATAACAATGATTAATACTGATGACGTACATATCAAAGCAATTAAAGAACTTTTACCACCGATTGCATTATTAGAAAAATTTCCTGCAACGGATGCAATTAGTGAAACAGTGGCTGGATCGCGTAATGCGATTCATAAGATTTTAAGCAATCAAGATGATCGCGTATTAGTGATTATTGGTCCTTGTTCAATTCATGATACAGAAGCGGCGCTTGAGTATGCTGAAAAACTTGCTCCACTACGTGAAAAATACAAAGACACATTAGAAATCGTAATGCGTGTTTACTTTGAAAAACCACGTACAACTGTCGGTTGGAAAGGTTTAATCAACGATCCTGAATTAAACGGTACTTTTAATATTAATAAAGGTTTACGCACAGGCCGTAAATTATTATTAGATATCAATGCAATGGGACTGCCTGCTGCAACAGAATTCTTAGATATGATTACGCCGCAATATGTAGCAGATCTAATGACTTGGGGCGCAATCGGCGCACGTACAACTGAATCTCAAGTTCACCGTGAACTAGCTTCTGGTCTTTCATGCCCGGTTGGTTTCAAAAACGGTACTGATGGCACAATCAAAGTGGCTGTAGATGCAATTGGCGCAGCTAATGCTTCTCACCATTTCTTATCTGTGAACAAATTTGGCCACAGCGCAATTGTTGAAACTGCGGGTAACCCGGATTGTCATATCATTTTACGCGGTGGTAAAGTGATACTGAAAAGCTTTTAGCACAGTTATCTGATGCTGTATTAACCCGTCGCGCTTAATATTAGCTTTGATAAATGATTACAGCACTGTTTCGACAGTGCTTTTTTTTACCTGCAATTTACCGACAGAGACCAATATGAACAATAAAAACAGGCCGATTATGATTTTAGGTTGTACCAGTGATGCCGGTAAATCTTTAATCGTTACAGCAATTTGTCGTTTACTTGCCAACCGCGGTGTAAAAGTTGCGCCCTTTAAAGCGCAAAATATGAGTAATAATGCCGCCATTACTGAAGATGGATTGGAGATTGGTCGCGCGCAGTATTTACAAGCATTAGCAGCAAAAGCGAAACCCTGTGTGGCAATGAATCCGGTATTATTAAAACCAAGTGCCGAAACATGCAGCCAGGTTGTTGTAAACGGTGTCGTTAATAATGAGATCAGTCAGCAGCCTTGGATGGATCGTAAAACCTTGTTGTGGAAAGAGGTGCAGCATGCACTGTCACAATTACAAAATGAATATGATCAGGTAGTTATTGAAGGCGCGGGCAGCCCTGCTGAAATAAACCTGCGAGCTGGTGATATTGTAAATATGTCAGTTGCACTTGAATGTCAGGCTGATGTGTATTTAGTGTCTGATATTGACCGCGGAGGTTCATTTGCACACCTGCTTGGTACGTGGGCTTGTCTAGCGCCCGAAGAGCAGAAACTGATAAAAGGTTTTGTGCTTAATAAATTCAGAGGTGATCCGTTATTACTGGGTAATGCGATGGATTGGTTAGAGAAAAAAACCGGTATTCCGACGGTAGCAAATCTGCCTTATTATCGTCATCAGTTACCGGAAGAAGATAGCTTTCGACTCGGCACAAAATGGCAACGCGGTAAAATAAATATCGCACTTATTTATTACCCTTATGCTTCAAATTTGGATGAATTTGATCCGCTTATTTACCAGGATGACATTAATCTGGTGCCCGTTCATCAAAATGAGGATTTAAGTGATTTTGATGCGCTGATATTGCCGGGCAGTAAAAACAGTGGCGTAAGTTTAGAGTTTTTACGCAGCAGTGGATTAGATAAACAGATCCGCAAGTTCAAGACAACGGGTAAGTTGATACTGGGGATTTGCGGGGGATTACAGATTTTAGGCAAGCAGATATTAGATCCGTTAAATATTGAAGACGGAGACAAAACAGGGCTGGCTTTAATTGATTTACAAACAGAGATCGCTGCAGATAAATCCACCCAACAGACAAGCATCAACTGGCTGGATAACTCAGTTAAAGGCTATGAAATACACCATGGCAAAACAGTTGCCGATCAACAGGTTTTACCCTTTATGAAAGAAAATTTAGGCTGGCAGCAAGAAAATATCTATACCACCTATCTGCATGGTGTTTTTGAGAATAAAGTCTTTTATAACTGGTTTATGAAACAAGTTGGCGGACGGGAAAATGGCTTTGAATGGGGCCCCCATATTGATTCTGAACTGGATAAATTAGCAGAGATGTTTGCCCAACATGGCTGGTTATAAGCAAAAGGGATCTATTTTGAATAAAACCCTATTGTTATTATCTGCAGGAATTTTGAGCTCTCCTTTGGCTTGGGCGATTGATAAACTGGGTATTAAAAGTTTTGAAGAAGTTTTTGCGATCAGTACGGTGATGTCAGACAGTAATGCGTTAACCTTTGGTATTGCAAACTTTGATCTTAGCTATATTGTCGATTCAGACAATCCAAACTGGGGCGATCAGGAAACATTAGATCTCAAAAAAAGCATCGACATTTTAGTTGTGCCATATACCTGGTTACTCGATGATTTACAAAATGGCGGCTCACAATCTGTGACACTGCGCGCTTTTTATCTCGAAGTACAAAGAGAAAACCAATATTTTCAAGGTGTCAGTAATTTCGAAAAAGAACGCGTAGTTGGCGGATATGCACAATATCAACAGCAATATGCTTTAACCGATAACTGGTATGGACAAGCGGGTTTTGGTCTGCACCTGATGCATTATGAAAACCAATTCAATTACGGTGAAGGCTTTCCTGTCGAACTCCAGCAGCGGTTAGATGGTAACGTCTTTAATACTACCGCAGTGGCGTTGATTGCAGAGCCTCACCTTAATATCGGCTATCAGAAACAGCAAGGCTGGGGCCGCTGGACACTCCATAACAGTAATCACTATATTTATGGTCAAGGTATTGGCGGCAAAGCCAATAATGTTTCCGATATCAATCCGCAAGGTTGGCGTATTATTAACGGTCTGGAACTTAGAGTTGATGTGCCGAATATGTGGGGCGTTTCCGATTTTATTGCGGTTGATTTTAAACGCATAGACATTGGCGGAGATATGCACCGGATTTCTAATAATGGTCACTACTATGAAACAAGTATAGGCTGGGTTATTGATACTAATAATAAAATACCTTTGTTAGATAATGTCGGTATTGGCTTAAATATAAATTACGGCAGTTCAATCAGCGGCGGCACACTGGTTTTATATTACAACGAGTAACAAAATATGTTTCTTTGCTGTCATGCTATAACTACCATCTAATTGATTAATATGATATTTAATTCATTATTATCTCATTTAATGTTATCTTCCTGCTGCGCACGAACGGTGCGATTCCACTTGTTATTTATTTTATGGAACAATGTATGAAAAAATCACTTTTATTATCTTGTCTACTTGTTACTTCTGGATCTGTATTGGCATCAGCAGATGCGCATTGGGGTTATGCCGGTGAGCACGGTCCGGAGCATTGGGCACAACTGACACCTGAAAACCATGCTTGTAGCGGAGCAAATCAATCGCCTGTTAATCTAACTGGTTTTATTGAAGCAGATCTTACGCCGATTGAATTCAACTACCAAGCGGGCGGAACTGAAATTTTAAATAATGGCCATACCGTTCAAGTTAACTATAAAAAAGGTAGTTCAATAAATATTGATGGTCAGCAGTTTGAACTGTTACAAGCGCATTTTCATGCTCCAAGTGAAAACCATATCAAGGGTAAATCCTACCCGTTAGAAGCTCATTTGGTGCATGCAGATAAAGATAGCAATCTTGCTGTCGTGGCTGTGATGTTTGAAGTGGCGCAGGAAAATGCAACGCTTGCTTCAGCTTGGGCACAAATGCCTGAACATGCGGGGGATAAATACCAATTAAATACACTACTGAATATTGATGGACTGTTGCCGGAAAATCGTGATTATTACCGCTTTAATGGTTCACTAACGACACCTCCTTGTTCAGAAGGTGTGCGTTGGCTGGTCTTAAAAGAGAGTGTGGCTGTTTCTGCAGCGCAAGTTAAGGCATTTGAAAATGTATTAACTGGGCCAAACAACCGTCCTATTCAAGCAACAAATTCACGCGTGATTTTGAAATAATAGTTATTGAAACAGGGACAGATATTTATCTGTACCCTGTTTATTTGCTAAAACTAAGGATTTAAACGTTTAACTTTCCAGCCACCTTCTGACGGTTGATATACAAACCTGTCATGTAAACGATCTGCTTTACCCTGCCAAAATTCAATCCGCTCAGGTATCACGCGATAGCCGCCCCAAAATTCCGGTAATGGAACTTCTTTACCGGCAAACTTCTGTTCAAAATATTTTACGCGTTCTACTAATGTTTGACGATCAACGAGTTCTTCGCTTTGGTGTGATGCCCAGGCACCGATACGGCTGCCACGTCCACGGCTCTGAAAATAGGCATTTGATTCTTCATGGCTTATACGTTCAATTCGTCCTTCAATACGAACTTGACGTTGCAGCATATTCCAATGAAACAGCAGTGCCGCATACGGGTTTGCTTCTAATTCAGTGGCTTTATGGCTGCCGTAATTGGTAAAAAAAACAAAACCTTTTTGATCAGCTTCTTTTAATAAGACCACGCGCGAAGAGGGACGACCTTCTGCCGTACAAGTCGCAAGAGACATCGATTCAGGTAAAATAATGCCACTGTTTTCCGCCTCGCTTAACCATTGTTTAAAAAATGAGATGGGATCATTTGTGGTGGTTAATGTTTTATTTTCGATTAATAAACCCTGACCAAGGGTGAAAGCGCAACGAATTTTACTGATAAGTGACATGGTATCTTCTTATTTTAATTAGTATGTTAATACGCGGAGTGTATAATTTGTTGCAAATTTTGTCGAACATTTCAGTTAATTAAGCTTCGCCGGAAGTGCTTCTGCTTGAAGATAGATAAAGCAGCGACTGGCGTAAATGAATAAATAGAGAATAAAATAATGAGTAAAATTTATCACCATTCGGTACAAATTTATTACGAGGATACTGACCATTCAGGTGTTGTATACCATCCAAATTTTCTTAAATACTTTGAGCGGGCACGAGAGCATGTTATCGATAGCGACAGACTTGATAAATTATGGCGTGAAAAAGGGTTAGGTTTTGCAGTTTATAAAGCGAATATGATCTTTCAGGACGGTGTTGAGTTTGCGGAGGTGTGTGATATTCGTACCAGCTTTAAAATTGATGGTAAATACAAAACGTTATGGCGACAAGAGGTGTGGCGGCCAGGCGCAACAAAAGCGGCTGTAATTGGTGATATTGAGATGGTTTGCTTAGATAAAAATAAACAGTTACAACCCATTCCTGATGAAATTTCCGCCACCCTGTTTTCTGACTAGCGAAATTAAACTGTCAAACAGAGTAATTCGCGCTAACAATACTCGAAAAAATTAGGTGAAAATGTAACTGAATTGATGGCAACGTTTAAGGTTTAGTTGCAAATCAGCAGCATTTTTGAACCTTATTATTGAATTAAGTTCGCAAAGTTAAAATAAATTGCCATGATAACTTGCAGCTTTTATTTTAGGGTTTAACTTTATAACTGGAATATATTTGATATATAACGATTTCTGCTTAGTTTTGGAGGTAATGTGTTAATAGCTAACGATGATAGACGTATTTTCCGCCGTATGGCGATTGAAGCGGGTGTAACGGTAACTAAAGGTGATATCGAGTTACAGGGAACCTGTAAAGATTTGAGTAGCACGGGCATGTCTATTCAATTAATTGATGGAGTCTTAAAGGCCGGTGATCAAATAGATGTATTACTAGACACTCAAGATTCCCGATTTCCTCCTTTAAATGCAGAAGCTGTAGTATTACGTCTGCATGAGCAGGATGGTATTTATATCGCGGCGGTTGAATTCACCACGGTAAAATAAACTTTTTATTTAATAGTAATGCTGGACAGGTGTTCAGCATCACTCATTTTTGTAGTTCTGTTTTTCTCCAATAACCCAACCTTTGTCAGTAATAAATTGCCTGAAAAGAATGATTTATGGCTCATAAACAGCAAACATAGACTAAAGTTATAATTGGGGTGGAGAGTTGAAAGGAGAAAATTATGTTATTTCATAACAAAGCGGGTCAGTCAATGAACCTTGTTGATAATTTAACCATTAAGGAGTTATTAGATATAGGTGTTGAGCTCACTCTTTCTGAAAAAATCGAACCCGGTCATGAGTTCCATGGGATGAAGCTTGATGATCATTCAACGCTTAAAGAGTTAGTGGATATGGGGGTTGAGCTTGCTCTTTCTGAAAAAATCGATCCTGATCATGAGTTGTGGTTAGCCTGAAGCTAAACATGGTAAAAATGTCCACTAAAGCCAAATCCCTCAGTTGTCGCTGAGGGATTTTATTTGTTGGTTATAATCCCTGCGCATATTGAATCTTTATTACTTATACCCATGCTACCTTATATTCTGATTTTAAAGGATAAACATGAAAATCTACGGAAGTTTTACCTCTCCCTTTGTTCGCCACTGTCGTATTGCTTTATTAGAAACGAATTTAAGCTGTGAGTTTATTGAAACAGATGCCGCGCAGAGTGCTAAATTATCACCCACCAAAAAAGTTCCGTTATTAGTTGATGGTGATCTGACCTTAACTGATTCAAGCTCTATCTTGAGATACCTTCGAGAAAAATCGGGAGCATCTTTCCTTACTGATATTAAAGATTTTGAACTGTTTAATATGACTAATACAGTGCTGGATGCGTGTGTAAATATATTCTTTTTGGAGAAGATAGATAATATTAAATTTGCTGACAGCAAATATCTGCAACGTCAAAGTGCACGTGTTTTATCGGGATTAGAAGCATTAAATAATCTGGAGTTAGCTGGAGAGTTACCGCTGACCGATGGGGAAATTCGTTTAGCTTGTTTTCTGGATTGGGGAGTTTATAGAGAGCGAATCGATTTAAGACAACTGGGCAATTTATCGCGCTTCCTTGATTTTGCGAGAAGCGATCCTAACTTTGTAAAAACGATTCCACCGCTTGCCGGTTAAATGCGATTAATCTCAGAAAAAATATTCAGCTTTGCATCTCCTGCAAATACACTGAGATTAAATTTATGGTCAGCAGATCTATTCGCACAGTTAACACACAAAGCAATGCAATGAGTTGAATCAGGATATAGCAGGCAACTGTAGTAATCCTGATTATTTTGCTGCTTATTATCTGCGGCAAAATTCAGCTTAATATTGTCATTGTATTGTCTGTTTTCTTTATTTCCTATTTCGAAACTAAATGAGCCTAACCCCTGGCTGATACCTAAGCCTGTACATTTAACAAACGCTTCTTTTAGTGTCCAATATTCAAAAAACCGACTAGTTTGCAATGAGGCTTCAAGGTCTTTCAGACTTTGATACTCGCTAGGGGCAAAGTAGCGTTTAGAGATAGCTTCAACACTGATTTTTCGCGACAGACTTTCAATATCACAGCCAATATCATGTTTTAAGCAGACAGCACAAATCACTAAATTATTGTTATGGCTAAGATTAAAACGTAATGGTAGAGGGGAGTTTATTAGTTCAGGTTTACCGTGCTCAGCAATCTCAAACAGCAAATCATGAGGTTTTAGATCTATATATAAAGATAAAACAGTGCGTACAAAAGCACGTGTGATTAAGGCATTATGTTGCGCTTTAGGAAGACGATAACGCTGTATCTTCTCTATCTCTTTTTCACTGAGTATACTTTTTAAAGAATTCAGTTTGCTCGGATCTGTGATTGCTTGAGGGTTAATGGTCCATAAATGGATATCATTATCTGACAATTGCTTTTTTGCATGAGAGGGATCAAAAAACACAAAGCGACCAATAAGTTATTAGGAAAATATGATGATACTCGCACATAAACAGATATTGTTAATGATAAGAGTTGTTGTTATTTAAAAGGGATAGTTAAACTACCCCTTTATTTTTCTGCAAAAAATAGAATTATTTTGCTTGATCCGGAAGCTTAAATGAATTGATTTTTTTGTTTATATCACGACGTTCTTTTGAAAGCTCAGCACCTTTGATGATATGGTCATCAACACGGTCTTCGTAATCAGATAGCATATTTTTAATAATGCTAATAATATCTTCTTGTTTCATGTCAGGTCGGATGTAATCAACTAAATTAGCTAGCAGATCCACACGTTTGCGGTTATCTCGTACTTTTTTATCATTATCAAGAATTTCACGTTTCAGTTTGTTTTTACGGCGAGTATTTTTCACCAATTCAAGTACATTACCCATAAATTACACCTTTTTATTAAATGTTAAAATAATTGAAGCATTAATAGCAGAGTTGTTATTGTTATGGAATCAATAACACGCTTCTTTTTGAATAAACACGATCATTATACCTATAGTAAAGCGTTACGGGATATTTATTTTTAATTTAATAACGGACAAGTTATCGACTGTAAGTAAACTGTAGTTGTGAAGAAAATCACTTCACTTTTACTTTATTATTATTATCTCGGCTTTGACGAATTAATAGATTGTCAGTGATATGTGTCGCTGATTTAGCCAGTCTATCGTAAAGAAGAACATTAACTGTGGCAGCAAGATTCATACAACCAATAGTTGGAATATATACAACGGCATCGGCTTGATCTATTACCGATTGCTTTATTGTGCCGTCCTCTGGTCCAAATATATAAAGCGCTTTATCCGGATGTTCAAATGTCGGCAGAGGGGATGCACCTTCAACAAGGTCGACACAAACAACTTTAATGTCATCTGCTTGGTGAGCAAGCAGATCTTCTACTGCGGTTAATGGAATAGTAGAACTTATTTTTTTAGTATCGGTATTGAGCTTTACAGCACGATCATAACGAGAGCCGCTATATAAAACTGAGTCAACCGCATAGCATCCGGCTGCGCGCATTACTGCACCAACATTTGTGGCACTTTTAGGGTTGCTTAAACCAATTACTATTTTTGTTTCAGGCATAAATTTTCTTCTGCAGAGCTATTATTCGTGTGGTTGCATAGGGTAGAGCTATCGTTAATGTCCGTCAAGAGAGAGCTTGAAGTTAGTTTGGCAAGGAATTATTAAAAGTGGGTCGGATCGTTAAAGCCTCAAAGAGAGGCTTCGATAATATAATTAAGCTTCTTTTGCTTTTTCAGTTGCTTGTTCAATAATAGGTTGTAGTTCACCTTGCTGGAACATTTCTAAAATAATGTCACAACCACCGATCAGTTCACCATCAACCCATAGCTGCGGAAAGGTAGGCCAGTTAGCATATTTAGGCAGTTCAGCGCGGATGTCCGGATTCTGCAAGATATCTACATACGCAAAAGGATGACCACATTGCATCAATGCTTGAGATGCCTGCGATGAAAAACCACAGCTTGGTAATTTTGGAGAGCCTTTCATGTAAAGTAATATTGTATTTTCATTAATCTGTTTTTTGATTTTGTCTAAAGTTTCCATTTCTAATACCCCGTAATTGTTTTTTAATATTGTACCCAAATTTGACTATTAACAAAACGCCATAAATACTAGGGTTAATAGAATCAATTTTTAGCATTTATTCGATTTTATCATAAAAATTAAATTGACATAGATCATTTTTTTACCGAGAATCAATATATAAATTGAATTCGTTACAGTTACAAATTGGTATAAGTACTTACATTTAATCTGGAGATAAAACCATGGCTTTTGAATTACCAGCTCTACCTTATGCTAAAGATGCGTTAGAACCTCATATATCGGCAGAAACACTTGAGTTTCATTACGGCAAACATCATGCGACTTATGTGCAAAAATTAAACGGCCTTGTTGAAGGAACGGACTTGGCCAGTAAATCATTAGAAGAGATTATCAAAACAAGTGAAGGCCCGTTATTTAATAATGCGGCGCAAGTATGGAACCACACTTTTTACTGGAACTGTTTAGCTGCAGATGCCGGCGGTGAACCAACGGGTGCTGTCGCTGAGGC
>JABXKR010000219.1 GCA_013619145.1 Psychromonas sp.
ATATAAATTTTAAAATCGAGCAATCCTAACAAAACAGCAAACTCACAAACAGTTAAATCACACTTAATCGCAAATTGATTAATTAATTTCTTAACGGGAAAGAATTTAATCAAATTTACATTATTTTATTATATAAAAAAAGGGCTAAAGATTTTCATCTTTGCCCTTTCGCAAAATCACCTAATACCTTTAATTATTATTTAAATTGGTAGCACCAATTTGATGAATCGACAGATCTGCACCATTGAACTCATCTTCTTCGCTCAAACGAATAGGCATAAACTGGTTCACTGATTTGTAAACAATAAAACCACCAATTAATGCAACTAAAACACCCGCAAGCGAACCAATTAGCTGGCTAGTGAAAGTAACGCCACCTAAACCGGCAAAGCTTTCCAAACCAAAGATACCGGCTGCAATACCCCCCCATAAACCACAGACGCCGTGTAGAGGCCACACACCTAATACATCATCGAAGCTTGTGTATTTATTTTGCACGTAGGTAAATAACCAGACAAACAAACCACCAGCAATTAAGCCGGTCACTAATGCTCCGATTGGATGCATTATATCTGAGCCGGCACATACCGCGACGAGTCCTGCTAATGGTCCATTATGAATGAAACCCGGATCCTTTTTGCCAATAACTAATGAGCTAATAATGCCACCGACCATCGCCATTAAAGAGTTTATGGCAACTAAACCGCTAATTCCTTCAATCGCTTGCGCAGACATTACGTTAAAACCAAACCAACCAATTGATAAAATCCAGGCGCCTAATGCTAATAGGGGGATATTTGACGGAGCAAATGCCACCACTTTTCCGCCTCGGTAACGGCCATTTCGGCTACCTAAAACACAAATAGCAGCAAATGCAATCCAACCACCCACCGCATGCACTACAATCGAACCTGCAAAATCATGAAATTTAGCCCCAAAAGTTGCCGACAACCAATCTTGGAAAGCAAAATTATCATTCCAGATAAGACCTTCGAAAAATGGGTAAACTAAAGCAACACATAAAGCGGCCGCGATTAACATAGGATTAAAACGTGCGCGCTCAGCAACACCACCTGAAATAATCGCAGGAATAGCGGCTGCAAATGTCATTAAGAAAAAGAACTTAACTAACTCATAACCGTTATTTTCAGCTAAAACTGCAGCACTATCAAAAAAAGTGACACCGTAAGCTAACCAGTAGCCGAAGAAAAAATAAACCAGTGCCGAAACTCCAAAATCAGACATAATTTTAACTAAGGCATTTACTTGATTTTTATGACGCACTGTACCAACTTCCAAAAATGCAAAGCCGGCATGCATGGCAAAAACCATGATTGCCCCCAATAAAATAAACAGTGTATCGGCACTACTCACCAGTGCAGTTACATGATTTTGAACAGATTCCATTCTTTCCTCTTCTTTCAGTTAAAAAATTAACAAGACCTTAACGTATCAGGTCACAGATTAAAAATATTTTAGCCAGTTAATCGACAAAAAACGACAAAAGCTTACATAAAATCAAAAAACAACGAAATATGGAAAAGTACAAGTTCAATAACAGTTAGCATAAATTAAAAAAAAGCCTGTTACTTTGCTGTAACAGGCTTTCTCTATATCAAAGAATTAGGTATAACTAAACTTTGATTATATGCTGACTCTGATCTAAGCGACTTACACGAGCGCGAATTTTCGCTTCAAGTTGGTCGATGACATTATTATTATCGAAACGCTCTCGTTGTCGTTTACCATCTTCATAATAACCACTTTTATTTTTACCACCGGTAATGCCTAAATCAGAAATTAATGCTTCACCAGGGCCATTGACTACACAACCAATAATGGATACATCAATTGGCGTAATAATATCTTCAAGACGCTCTTCAAGCGCATTTACCGTTGCAATAACATCGAACTCTTGGCGCGAACACGTCGGGCAAGCGATAAAGTTAATGCCGCGACTACGGATACGTAACGATTTTAAAATATCAAACCCGACTTTAATCTCTTCCACAGGATCCGCCGCTAATGAAACGCGAATGGTATCACCAATACCTTGCGCCAGTAACATGCCTAAACCCACAGCAGATTTTACCGAGCCACTGCGCAATCCGCCCGCCTCGGTGATGCCTAAATGCAGAGGCTGTATTATCTGTTTGCCAAGTAACTGATATGACTCTACCGCTAATAGTGCATCAGATGCCTTAACGCTCACTTTAAACTGATCAAAGTTAAGTCGGTCCAAAATATCAACATGACGAAGTGCAGAGTCAACAAGTGCCTGCGCGGTTGGTTCACCATACTTTTCTTGAATATCTGCTTCCAGCGAGCCGCCATTTACACCAATACGAATTGGAATATTTTTATCTCGCGCACAATCAACAACACTACGAATACGCTGTTCATTGCCTATATTACCTGGGTTAATACGCAAACAATCAACGCCATACTCTGCAACTTTTAAGGCGATACGGTAATCAAAATGAATATCGGCAATCAGTGGAATATTTGCCTGTGCTTTAATCTCTTTAAATGCTTCAGCTGCATTCATAGTCGGTACAGAAACACGTACAATATCTGCCCCAACCGCTTCTAGGCGTTTAATTTGCGCAACAGTCGCGGCAACATCCGTGGTTAATGTATTCGTCATTGATTGTACAGTAATGGGTGCATCACCGCCGACAGGAACATTACCGACCATAATCTGTTTTGATACACGACGGATAATTGAAGAAGAATGGCTCATAATGGTTTTACTCTTTGTAGTTCAAGCTTTATTCAGAAATAACGTTTTCAAGATAATTATTGCGGAATACTAAATCGCGTAGTGCGACCCACTGCAAATTCACGTTCTAATATTTTATCTTGGTATTGTATTTCAACGACACTCGGATCGCCTAATTTTAGTTGAAATGGTGCGACACCATTAACGGTTAATAAAGAACCTTTTTTATATAAATCAAATGCAAGACGTTTACCCCTTGCATCAAAAATTTCCGTCCAGCAGTCCGCAGAAAAAGTTAATTGTAGAGATTCCATGGTAACAGCAGTTTGCTCAAGCATCTGCTCAGGGCTTGTTTTGTCCAGCGAAGCATCATCTGTAATAACTTGCTTGTTTGTTATAAGAGCGTCTTTTTCTGTTGTTTCCTGCATCGTTAAAAGATCAGCTTCAGGCTGCTCTTCAACAACTGCCGCAGCGATCGTTTCTTTGACGATTTCAGCTTCAGTTTGTATTTTATTTTTTGCGACTATATCTGTCGCGGGTACAATATCCGCAGCTTCTGACTCAACACTAATCTCGTCTTTTTCTTGTGCAGCAGTTATTATATTGACTTCAGCAAATGAGCCTTCACTACTGAATTTTGTTTCTTCAATATCTGGATTCACAGGCGTATTTTCAGTGAAGAAACCTTGTTGAAGCGCTAACAGATAGATACAAACAGCTATTATGGTAATTAACAATAACCACAATAACTTGGATCGTTTTTTTACTGGAGGCGGAATTATCATTGGCGAACGCAAGTTTACCTGTGCCTTTTGACACGGAGACAAATCCTGATATTCAATAAATTGGTTGAGTTTATCTAAACCAACTAATTTAGCATAATTAGTAAGATAGCCACGTAAATAAATGGCCGGATATTTTTGACTTTCGATCGTATTATCAAGATCATCTTCAATATCCCGTACCGTGCACATAGCTAAATTTAACTGTTCAGCAACTTCTTCAACGGACAGTGAAGCGAGTAACCTTGCGTCTTGTAATGCTTGCCCAAGTGGGGCTATGATAGTTTGCTCTTGGTTATTCATAGTACTCATGATTCAAATAATCTAAGGCTTGTTGAGATTCAGGAAACTCTTCTAATAATTTCCCCGCGTATTTATTCATACTTGCATTTTTCTCTGTTGCATAACTCAAACGGATCCATTGCCATAAATATTCCGCTGAGGTTTTACTTTTCTTTTGATAATTAAACAGATTTAAACGTGCTGCTTTATAATCTTTTTTGTTGATATTTAAGTTTGCTAAAGAGAGGTTTAAATAGGATTTGTTAGGGTTATGAGATAACGCATATTGATAATAATATAGCGCTTTGTCGAGCACACCAGCCTTCTCAGAACAAACACCTGCATTTTCATAAGTATTAGCAACTGCAGAATAAGTTGACTGCTCCAAAGCGGTTAAAAAGGCATCTTCAGCTTCTTGATAGCGCGCTTGTTTGCATAAAAACGTACCGTAATTATTGTAAGTATCCGGGTTTTCACTATCAAGTGACAAGGATTTTTTATATAGCGCCTCTGCTTTATCATATTCCTTTACGCGTTGATAATAATAAGCAAAAATACGATAAATATTGGCATCATCTGGTTGGTATTCTAAGGCTTTTTCAATATTTTCTTTGGCCTGCTGCATATTGTTTCTTTGCAGATAGAGAAGCGCTAATTTAACACGGGTATCGGCAGCACCTTGAGGATCAAAAGCCATTTTTTGCCCAGCACCGGCATTTTTTGTGGTAACGGATGTTTCCGTCGATACACAAGCAGAAAGCAATACAATAAATGAAATAATAACAAGAGTTTGGCGCATAAATTCCTCAATTAACAAAACCGGCTCACACAAACTTTGTGTAAAACAGGCGTTACTACATTGTGAACGATATTGCACCCGGTTGCATCCGTTTTTTGGTGGTTATTGAACCTCGATCATTGCATTATACCCATGATACCTCAAGGTGCTTTATCAGGACTCTGCTCGGAGACCAGAATAAGGCACAGTATGAGGGCCTTTCGAGCGATTAACTGCGTTAATCCTCTATCGGTAGATGTAAATGCAAGCATTTAACATCTTGAATGGTTGCTCCCTTATCAAGTGCTGTAACGCAATACTGGTTTTCGAGCAGAGCCCCGCAGGGCAAGTCAAATCGCACTCATCTGCGTCGTTATAAAATCTCAATGTAGAAAAACTATACTTCAATTTGATGCCTAGCATCTAAGTGCAATTTGGCTTGCTGATTTTGCATCTTGAAGTAACATGGGTATATACCCAAACCACTTGGAGATGCAAATTCAGGTAGCTTAGGTATATTATATGCGCAGTTTTTATTTAAACTAATTGATTAGAGTGCAGTGACTGCGATATTTTCGCCCTTTTCACGTTTTTTCATAGTACGTTTAGTTCTGTCGATAACATCCCCGACCAACTGACCACAGGCTGCATCAATATCATCACCACGTGTTTTACGTACAATAACAGTGTAACCATATTCCATTAACACTTTATTAAAACGATCTACACGACTGTTACTTGGTTTACCGTAATCGTTACCAGGGAATGGGTTAAATGGAATAAGGTTGATTTTGCACGGCGTATCTTTCAGGAGATGTGCAAGTTCATGTGCTTGATCGGTTGAATCGTTGTAATGGTCAAGCAATAAATACTCAACCGTCACCTTGCCGCGATTAGCATTAGATTTTTCGATATAACGTTTTACACCCGCTAAGAAATCAGCAATATTATATTTATCATTAATCGGCATCATTTCAGAGCGCAATTTGTCATTGGATGCATGTAATGAGATAGCTAAAGCAACATCGATACGATCACCTAAGATATCTAAAGCAGGTACAACGCCAGATGTTGAAATGGTCACACGGCGCTTGGAAAGCGCATAACCAAAATCATCTAGCATCAATTCCATTGCTGGAATAACATTATTGAGATTTAATAATGGCTCACCCATGCCCATCATCACGACATTGGTAATTGGACGTTTACCGCTTTCTCCCATTACGCCAATAATTTTAGCTGCTCGCCAAACTTGGCCAATAATTTCCGAAACCGTTAAATTACGGTTAAAACCTTGTTGTGCCGTAGAGCAGAAATTACATTCCAGTGCGCAGCCAACTTGTGAGGAAACACACAGGGTAGCACGCTCTTTTTCCGGGATATAAACCGCTTCAACTTCTTGATCGCCAACAGTCATCGCCCACTTGATCGTGCCGTCACTGCTGCGTTGTTCAACTTTTACTTCAGGCGCGACAATCTCTGCACACTGTTTTAATTTTTCACGCAGTTTCTTATTAATGTTACTCATTAAATCAAAATCATCACAACCGAAATGGTAAATCCATTTCATCACTTGCTCTGCACGAAATGGTTTTTCGCCCAATTCGACAAAAAACGCACGTAAACCTTCTCGGTTTAAATCTAATAGGTTTACTTTTTTATTACTCATGAAAGCCTCGTTACAACAAAAGGGGCAAAAAATTAGGGGGGGGATTGTACAAAGGTTATACGGATATAGCTAGTCAAAGAAAAACGGTTACTCATAAAGAGACACCGTGTACCTGTTTAAACAACTGTAAGTGTTGGTATTTGTGCTATTTCACTCCAACTATAAAAAATTTCAGGAGGTAGTTTATCACCACGTTGATTAACTGTTTTTTGGATTTTCCCACGTTTCAATAACACAGCCATCATTGGCGCAAGACCTTCACAGCTTAAGTGAAAATGTTTAAGCAGTTTCTTCTCTTCAATACGGCCAGCCTGTTTCACGTAATCAGTTATTGATTGTAAAATCATAATGCCCCCTGCTCAGCCAGTACATTACCTTTGCGTTTTAACAGGTATAACACAGCTAAAATTATCAGCACGGCAAAAACTAAATAGATAAGATTACTCGCAGTTTGCATTGAAAATGTGGCAATTTGGTAATAAGAAACCGAAACAATATAAGCCACGGCGGTTGTCCATAAGGCAATAAAGCGAGCCCAATTAGCGCCAACTTCATTAACAATTGCGCCCATTGCAGCCGCACATGGTGCGTATAACAAAATAAATAACAGGTAAGCAAAAGCCGCTTCTTTACTGACAAATGCTTTTTGAATATTACTATAAATCGTCAGATCAACCCCCTGCTCTTCAGCAGCCAGAGTTAAATCTGCAACTTCACCTAAATCGAGGCCTAATGGATCGCTGACATTAATTCCTAATAAGTTTTCAGGAACCGTTTGTAGTGCTGAATTTAACTTCTGAAGCAGAGTTAACTCGACTTGATCTTCTATTTGTTGCGTCGAATAGAGATTATTTAAGGTACCAACCACAGCTTCTTTAGCAAACAGGCCTGTAACAATGCCCACCGTAGCCGGCCAATTGTCTTGGTTTATACCCAGAGGAGATAATACCGGTGTAATAATTTGCGCACCTTGACTCAGTAATGATTGCTCACTATCTTGGTGACCAAAACTTCCATCGATACCAACAGAGTTAATAATATTTAATAAGGTCACCACCAAAACTATGGTTTGCCCAGCCCCAAAAACAAATCCTTTAAGCTTTTGCCACGTTTTGATCAAGGTATTGCGCAGTGTTGGAAACTCATAATCAGGTAACTCTAAAAATAGGCTGTCACTTTTACCGGGCAATAAAGTACGGCTTAAAACAAACCCTGTTATCACCGCCACTAAAATACCAATCAAATACAGTGAAAATACAATATTCTGGCCATTTTCAGGGAAAAAGGCACTGGCAAACAGAGCATATACAGGTAAACGGGCACCACATGACATAAACGGTGACATCACCACAGTTAACAAGCGCTCACGCTCTTTGTCAAGCGTTCTTGCAGCCATCACTGCCGGCACAGTACAACCAAAACCAACAATCATAGGTACAAAAGATTTACCTGGTAACCCTATCCACTGCATCGCTTTATCAATAACAAATGCAGCACGCGCTAAATAGCCAGAGCTTTCTAATACAGCCAAAAAAAGATATAAACAACCGATAACAGGAATAAAGGTCATTACGGTTTGAATACCGTTACCGACACCATAGGCTAATATATTAATTAACCATTCAGGTGCAGAAATAGAAGATAACAATTGCGCACTGCCATCAACAAAGATAGCACCTGCAGTAATATCAAAGAAATCAATAAATGCACTACCTATGTTAATTGAAAACATAAACATCAGGTACATAACCAATAAAAAGAAAGGAATGCCGGTAAAACGATTCATTACCAAGGCATCAATTTTTTCAGAAATTGAACGGCCTAATAAACCTTGTAAACGCACTGAATGCTGTACAAGCTGATAGATAAAACTGTAGCGTGTGTCAGCAATTTGCAAATCGATATCAGAATCTACACCGAGCTCTATTTTTTGTTTTTCTTGTAAAAACTCTGTTTGCTGCGGTTCATCTAACAGTTTCAATATGCTTTGATCATTTTCCAATAACTTAATAGCCAACGCCCTGTTTTGCAAATGATGGCTAACGGCATCTAATAAAGTAGCGCCCTTTTCAATCAGTGGATTTAAGATATCACCGTAATTTAGAGCAATTGGTTCGCTTAACTTTTGCTGCTTTAATGTCACTAACTGCGATGTTAACTTTTCTACCGATTTTTTATTATGCGTAGATAAACTAATAACCGGACAACCAAGCCCTTTTGCCAATGCTTTTTCATTAATCACTAACTGCTTTTTCAGCGCCAGATCCATTTTATTAATAACAGCAATAACTGGCAACCCCAGCTCTTTAAGCTGCAAAGTTAAGTATAAGCTACGCTCTAAGCAGCTTGCATCGATAACATTAACAATCAGATCCGGGCTATTTTGCATAATGTAGTCAAACGCCACACGTTCATCAAGCGAGCTCCCGTCAGCATCATAATCAAGGCTGTAAATACCCGGCAGATCAATAACCTGAACATCAGTTTTATCATTTAACGTAAAATAACCGGTTTTCTTCTCAACCGTTACACCGCTCCAGTTGCCAACATGTTGATTAGCACCAGTTAACACATTAAATAATGTAGTTTTTCCCGAATTAGGATTACCGATTGTGGCTATAGACAAACTCACGCAATTAACTCCACCTTGATTTTACTAATTAATGATTTGCGCAGGGCAATACTGCTATTGGCGCAACGAATTGCAACGGGATCACCCATGGGGGCTAAACGTAATAGTTCAATTTGAGCTTTTGGTAAAAAACCTAAATTAAGCAGTTTTTTACGCATAACAGGTTCCATATCGTGCATATTGACAATATTCGCTCTTTGTCCAACTTTAAGCTCTGATAAAACCATCTGTAACTCCGTTTCTAAAATTGCCACCCAAGCCAATTGTTAATCATTCTCATTTGCATTTAATAATAAATCAAAAAGTAGGGTTATACAATGTTTTAAATCAATCTTGTGGTGCGAGATTTAATGACTCTCTGTTAAACTAAGAAAAAATTACTACTGGAAGAAAATATGGACTTCAGCGATCTTAATCTTGTCTACTCCACAGATGGTGGAAAAATCGATCAACCTGTCGATAAAAAAAGTGCTCCTGAAGGTGATGGTATTGTTCGCATTCATCGTGAAACTAAAGGCCGTAAAGGTAAAGGTGTTATCCTAATTAAAGGATTGCAACTTGACGAAAAAGCGCTTAAAGCACTTGCTAAAGAGATAAAAAAGCGCACAGGCACTGGCGGTAGTGTCAAAGATTTCGTTATTGAAATTCAGGGCGATCAACGCGAAATTGTGAAAACTCTTTTGGAGAAAAAAGGCTATAC
>JABXKR010000258.1 GCA_013619145.1 Psychromonas sp.
GAATTTCTAAGTTGCCAACATTAGAAGATCTACGAGAAGCACTTAAATCAGTGCCGAAAGGGTATCTGGCAATGGTGAAACGTATATCCGGTTGATCTTTATGTTGAGAAATAATATCTATTATTTGCTTCTATACCGTGACATTTCCGAGACAGTTTTTTTTGCCAATGTTCGATGCGCTCAATGATGGTAATGGTTACAGCGATTTAAGATATTTATCATAGGTGAACATATTTAACGGTAAAAATGGAGCAATATTATTATATAGGAAGCATTTGCGAGTTACATTTCTAAGGTGCTTAGGGGCACATTGCGCCTTAAGATAACTCCAAAACATAGCTAAATTTATTGTTTCAAGGAGTAGAAGTCATTAGAAGAGATGTGATCAGAAGGGACTTCGAGAATTACCTCAAATTTTATTGAAAAATTTTACATTTTTACGCCGACCAATCTCCTCATTTTAAATGCCTATCAAATCGCAATTATTTCCGGGACGATTGAACCAGGTAAATAGCCATGCGAATAGTGCGTGTACTGGTGTTTATATACTACTATTTAGGGAGGTAATCAGTCCGAATCAAGCTAAAAAAGTACTGGACTGAATATAAATCCGTGATCAACTTTACTTGACTAACGATTAGGATTGCATGGCACGGGTTTTGCTATGTTATCAATGTAAACCCTACTAGGCTGCATCACTCACATAAAGAAGGGGATATAGAATGAACATAAAATGGAAATTCGCAATATTCTCATTACTCATCATTTTTAGCCGAGTCACGCTGGCAAAGCCGACACTTGATATCGTGGCAGGACAACTAGTCGGCGCTAAAAATGTAGATGTTGGTGGCACTTTATATGACGTTGAGTTTTTAGACGGTACCTGCGCGGCGCTGTTTTCCGGATGTGACGGTCCTGACGATTTCACTTTCACGAGTGCCGCACAAGTAAGCGATGCTGCACGGACACTTTTGGACACAGTGTTTCTGGACATTGATCCCGTCAATCAATTCGACTCATCACCGGAACTTACGCAAGGATGTGCGATAAAGCGCCGTTGTGTAGTGGTGATCCCATATAAGTCGGCGAATCTAGGTCATTTCAGGTCAGCGGCCGTGTTTAACTACACTATACCGCGTCAAGATGCGGTTCGGTTGATAGGTTATTATCACAAAGCAGCGAATGCCATGTCCCTGAAAGACGCCACATTCGCCAGATGGAAGGTCGCAGCCGTGCCGTAGCCGCACCTATTTAGTTTGTTGCTGGCAGGCTTGCTGGTCATGGGGGGGCTTAAGCGCAAACAAAGTCGTACCCAATAAATTAATGGGAGTATCGCTTAATCCAGCCCATGTCCAACGTAACCAACGTTTTACGTATTGTTCCAATAAGGCAGCAGTATTGTCTGCTGTCGATTGTTGCTCATAAAGCCGAAAAATATGTAACACGAACTTCTTGATGGTAACAGTTGCCAGTTGTAACGGCGCAAAAGAAAAGTAGTAACCAATAAAATCAAATCCAGTGCTAATGCGACCGATAAAGGTTTTATTTGGATGCTGTTTGATTTTTAGCTGATTGAATAGACAACTCATATTATATTGGGGGGGCTTTTTGAAAAAGGCTTGATTTGCAACCCAGTTGGTAAAAGTAAGTCTGTAGTTTTAACTGACGAAGGCATGAAGCAATCTGAAGCGTTATTTGAAAAGCTATTTACTAAATAGTTGTCGGCATCTAATACACGCAGAAAATAACGCCGGTTCAAACCAATATCCACTTCAGCAACAACTCACTTTTATGCCTATTATTTCGATGTTATTAAGCCTATTTACGCCACGTTTACGCCTTAAGTCACAGTACGCCTTGTAACTAGGGCATTGAGTACGGATTTTTCATCCGTTGCCTTGCGGAACAGATCATTTCCCTGCTTGTTTATAATAAGTCACTTTCGCTCTCAGGCTTCTTACAAATTGATTTTGACATATTATGATTTCGACATATTGGTACGCGAAAGGGTAGTGCCAATATTACTTAGTCACAACAAGATAATGTTCGTTGTTTATCTTATTAGGTGGTTTTTTGCTAAACCATAAACGCAGAAAGTTCGAGCAAACATATATTAAAATTTACGCATCAACTTCAAAAAGAGAGGCACTAGAGAAATATTATCAGCTTCTTTTGTCTGGCGAACCTCACTTAATCAACATTTTAAACGCTGAGACAGGGCAGAGATAGGCGAATTTGGTGACAGCACGTGATGCCAGTTATAGCAATGTACGGCGTGATTTTAGGAATTTATCATAGAGGACAATTCCAATCTCTTATTGTAACAAGCTTACTTTGATAATCAGTGGAAACGAACTAGGGTAATTATATAAAACTAAGTTAAGTGCTTATGAGTAAAGTATTAGCGTTATTATTTTGCAGCTATGCTGCCCAAAAGCTGCAGTTTCTTAACTCTTACCTGTTCATTCATTGAGTTTTATTATTTGCGGTTTTAGGGGATTTAAATCACTAGGAGGGCGCATGGCGATTGATTGGGAAGTATTAAATCAGCGATTTATAAATGAAAGTGATCGCACTGGAATAACTGTTAAAGCGTGGTGTAAGCAACAGGAATTGAAT
>JABXKR010000226.1 GCA_013619145.1 Psychromonas sp.
AATATGCATTCATCGCTAAGTTAATATCTTTTTTAGCGAGACGCTTAATACTGGTCAATAAAAAAGAGTAGCTGGCTTGTTGACGACTTGTAAATAATTCACTGCTTAGTAACTTTCCGGGCTCTTTATTTAAATCATACAACTGCTGCGCTAACGCCCTGTTTGAGTCATTCATTAACTTTATTAAATGAGACATTAACGATTTTTGATTTTTTAAATAAGCTAATTGAAAGCGTTGCCAAATTAACGCTTCAGATATTTGATTATTTTCTAAATAATGGTGAAAAACGCTATCGCAGGCATTAGGTAAAGAATATCCGCTCAACCAAGTTTTTTGAACCACTGGCCAAATTTCATCTGCTGCTCCTTGATCTAGTTGAGCTTGAAAATGAAAACATTTCAAAGCGAGCGAATTTGGTAGTTGCGGATAAAAGGAGAGAAACTCACGCCAATATTTATTCTTTCCTAGATAATATAAATAATCTCGTTGCAGATCATTACTGACTTTATGGCCAGAGTTATCCTCAATAAAGGACTGTACCGCAAGTAAACTATTTCGATTAAAGTTGGCTTTAAGGTATTGGTAATCTAGCAGGTAAGTTAATGGATATTCAGAAATGAGTTTTGACTTTTGCGCGGCTTCAGGCCACATCTTTTGTTCTTGAAAATTAGTTGCTTGCGCATATATTTGCCTTTGCTGGCTAAGGGTCAAGGAAGCCGCAAAACTTGAACTAGAGAGCAAACAAAAACACAAAAAAAATATTTTTTTCATGGCAACTCAACTTAGTAATAATAATAAAAAATATTTATATTCAGAGCATTTGTTAATGTAGCATCATATTGTCGAGCATGATAATAATATCTGAGTGTATTTTTGTTGTGGCTGTGCAAATATCTTATTGGTCGCTCCCTGTTCTATTATTTCACCAGCTCGCATAACTAAAACACGATGGCTAATAGATTTCACAACGGACAGATCGTGACTAATAAAAAGATAACTTAAAGAAAACTCTTTTTGTAATGAGATTAACAAGGCTAATATCTGCTTCTGAATACTTCGATCTAATGCGGATGTCGGTTCATCCAGAACGATCAGTTGAGGCCGTAAAATTAATGCGCGAGCGATAGATATTCGCTGCCGCTGCCCACCAGAAAACTGATGCGGATAACGTAAAGCACTCTCTTTATCAAGACCCACCCTATTTAAAACAGACTCAACTTCACTGTCTATTTGCTCTCTCGTTAGCTGCGGGTTATGGACCTCTAAACCTTCAGCAATAATATCTCGCACTGATAAACGGGGGCTTAAACTGGCAAACGGATCTTGAAAAACAATTTGTAATTTTGCGCGTAATTTCTGCAACTCGTTATGTTTAATCGAATCTATCTGCTTACCAAGATAAACAACTTTTCCTGTACTTTTGTTGAGTTGCAGTATCGCCTGCGCCAAGGTACTTTTTCCGGAACCACTCTCACCAACAATGGCGACCGTTTCTCCTTGATGGATCTGTAAACTCACATCTTTTACCGCTTGTAAGCTGTTTATTGTTTTACCCCAAAAATTCTTTTTCAGTGGATAAGCAACATTTATATTTTCTGCACTTAATATCAATTGTGGATTTTCCAGCGCAGCCATCTCCCCTGACGGTATCGCATTTAATAAGGTTTTTGTGTATTGCTGCTGCGGGTTTTCAAACAATGCATTTTTACTGTTATATTCAATAGATTTACCGTTACGCATAACCAATACTGAATCAGCTATAGAGCGCACAATATGCAGATCATGAGTGATCAATAAAATGCCCATATTAAGGCGTTTTTGCAATGACTTTAATAGATCCAGAATTTGTTTTTGAATGGTGACATCAAGCGCAGTTGTCGGCTCATCCGCAATCAACAGTTCTGGATCATTGGCTAATGCCATCGCAATCATCACTCGCTGGCGTTGCCCGCCAGACAGTTCATGAGGATACGATCCTAAACGTGTTTCCGGTGACTCAATGCCAACCAGGTCCAGTAACTCAAGCGTTCTAATCTGCGCTTTTTTACCTGTTAGCCCTTTATGAATTAACAGAGTTTCAGCAATCTGTTTCTCCACCGTGTGCAACGGGTTAAGTGAAGTCATCGGCTCCTGAAAAATCATGCCGACTTTATTCCCCCTAATCGCCTCTAACACAGTTTCCCCCTTGCCAACTAACGGTTGTCCAGACAGGTATATTTCCCCTGACGGGTGATGAGCATGCGGGTAAGGCAGTAGTTGTAAAATAGATAAAGCAAGCAGCGATTTACCCGCCCCGCTTTCACCAACGATCGCCAGTGTCTGTCCTTTCTCAAGAGTAAAATTTACACCTTTAACAATCTCTTGTTGTGCAAAACTAATAGACAGATCCTGAACTTTTAACAGCTTATTTGATTCGATTTCAAGGCTCATAATGTTTTCCTGGGATCAAAAGCATCACGCGTCGCTTCACCGATAAAGACTAATAAAACTAAAATAGTTGAAAGAGAAATAAAGGCTGTAATTGCCAGCCACGGAGCATGTAAATTATCTTTACCTTGTGCAACCATCTCCCCCAGGGAGGCAGAACCAAGCGGTAAACCAAAACCAAGAAAGTCCAACGATGTTAAAGTTGTTAACGCGCCCGTAAATAGATAGGGCATAAAGGTTAATGTGGCTATCATCGCATTGGGCAAAATATGTTTAAACATAATTTTGCTATCGCTAACACCTAATGCACTTGCCGCTTTCACATACTCCAGATGCCGGCCACGTAAAAACTCGGCACGCACCACACTCACCAGGCTCGGCCAGCTGAATAAGATCATTAATCCTAATAGCCAGGAGAATGTCGGTTCAACAAAGCTCGCTAAAATAATCAACATAAAGAGCATAGGTAGACCTTCCCAAATCTCTAGTATTCGCTGCCCCAGAAGATCAATACGTCCGCCGTAGTAACCTTGAATGGCCCCCACAACAATACCAATTACGGAACTGATAAAAGTTAAAGTTAATGCAAATAATACCGATATTCGAAAGCCATAAACCAGGCGGGCAAGCAGATCTCGTCCCTGATCATCTGTTCCTAAGTAATTAATTTTACTAGGTGGTGAAGGGGCGGATTCTGTTAACTCAAAGTTAATGCTGTCAAAATAAAAGGGCACCAGTGGCCAGATTATCCAGCCCTCTTTCTCAATTTGCCCGACCATATAGGGATCACGATAATCGGTACTGATATCAAAATCTCCCCCTAACTTGTTCTCAGGAATATCTTCAACAATAGGAAAATACCAATGCTGCTGGTAGGAAACCATAATCGGTTTGTCGTTTATCCACAGCTCGGCCAATAGGCTAAGCAAAAAAAGAATAAGAAATATCCATAACGACCAGTAGCCGCGCTTGTTGTTTTTAAACTGTAACCAGCGATCGCCATTGATAGGGTTATTTTTCATATTTTGCCATGTACGAACTAATGACATTTTATCGTCCTTCAAAGGTAATACGGGGATCGATCAAGGTATAGGTGATATCACTGATCAATTTCAGCACCAACCCAACTAAAGTAAAAATATACAGTGAAGCAAATATCACCGGGTAATCGCGATTAATAACAGATTCAAAGCTCAATAAACCTAATCCATCTAATGAAAAAATAACTTCAATTAACATTGATCCCGTGAAAAAAATACCTATCAGAGCGGCAGGTAAACCCGCTAATACTAATAACATCGCATTACGAAAAATATGGCCATATAAAATACGGCTTTTAGAACAGCCTTTAGCCCGCGCCGTAACCACATATTGTTTATGGATCTCATCAAGAAAGGAGTTTTTAGTTAACATGGTCAGTGTGGCAAAACTGGCTAAAACTGAAGCTGAAATGGGCAGCGTCAAATGCCAGAAATAATCTTTAATTTGTCCCCAAACACTCAGCTCGGAGAAATTATCAGATGTTAAACCGCGCAGAGGAAACCAGTCATAATAGGAGCCGCCTGCAAATAAAACAATTAAAATAATGGCCAAAATAAAAGCGGGAATTGCATAGGCGATAGTAACAACTGTACTGCTCCATATATCGAAACGACTGCCGTGTGAGGTTGCTTTTTTTATACCCAGCGGAATAGAGATCAAATAAGCAAGCAGAGTAGTCCAAAGTCCCAAAGAGATAGAAACCGGCATTTTATCAATAATCAGATCGGTAACTTTCTGATTACGGTAAAAGCTCTCGCCAAAATCAAATTTAGCATAACGCCATAACATTGAAAAATAACGTTCGCCTAGTGGTTTATCGAAACCGTATAACTTTTCAAGCGCTTCGATATATTCAGGATCGACTCCCTGCGCACCGCGATATTTGCTTGTATTACTATTTTGTTTTATATCGCTACTGGTGCCCGAAGCAATACGCGTTGAATTACCACTGTCTATTCCTTGATATTGTGCAATGGCCTGCTCGACAGGACCGCCTGGTGCTATCTGCACAATAAAAAAATTAATGGTCATAATGCCAAGTAATGTCGGAATAATAAGTAACAAACGCCGTAAAATATAATGGTTCATTAATGCAGCTCTCCGTCGCTGTTTTCAGGTGGAGTGAGCCACCAAGTTGACAGCCCTAAATCATAGGTAGGCGCAATCTGCGGACGAGAAAATTTATCCCAATAAGCGATGCGATAAGCTGGAAGATACCATTGCGGAATAACCATATGCTGTGCAAGCAAGACCCTATCTAACGCTTTGGTTGTATTCACTAACTCTTCTCGTGTATCCGACATAATTAGTTTTGTGACTAATTTATCGATCACCGGCGAGCAGACTCCCGCCCAATTGGCCGTCCCCACCTGCATACTGCTATCGCACCCCCAGTAACCGAGCTGCTCATTACCCGGAGAAATGGATTGTCCTTTGCGCATTGAAACTAAATCAAAATCAAAACTGTTCAAACGATTAATAAACTGAGAAACATCCACTAAACGGATCGAGGTTTTAATACCAATTCGCTGTAAGTTACGTCGGAAGGGATGCACAACACGCTCAAAATCTTTACTGTACAGTAAGAACTCAAAGCTTAATTGCTCACCGTTTTTATTCTGCATTTTGCTGTCTTTTAACTGATAACCCGCACTCGAAAGTAATTTGACCGCTTTTCTCATCTGCAAACGCACATTGCCATCGGCATTTGTTTTCGGAAAATCAATAGGGTCAAAAACAGCGTTGGATAATGAAGCTTTATAAGGAGATAAAATAGCAATTTCAGGCAAAGAGATTTCTCGCCCGGTTGCAAGCTCAGAGCCAGCATAAAAGCTATTAATCCGCGTATAAGCGCCGTAAAAAAGGGTTTTATTCGCCCATTCAAAATCAAATAATAAACTGAGCGCTTCGCGAACATTGACATCTTTAAATTTTTCTTTGCGCAGATTAAACCAGAACCCCTGCATCCCCTGAGGATTTTTATCGTCTATTTTATAAGTAACAATCTTACCCGAAGCAAAATTATCACCGCTGTAACCGGTCGCCCAACGTTTTGATGAACTTTCAAGACGATAATCAAACGCCCCTGACTTAAACGCCTCAAAAGCAACGCTATCATCGCGATAATAATCAAAAATCATAGTGTCAAAATTGAACAGACCTTTATTGACCGGCAAATCTTTTGCCCAGTAATCTTTAACCCGTTGATAAGTTATTCTTTTAGATGCTTGAAAACTACCGACCTGATAAGCACCAGAGCCGATCGGAATAGCTAAGCTACTTTTAGAAAAGTCTTTATCCAACCAGTAATGTTCAGGAAGAATGGGGATTTGACCAATAATCAATGGTAATTCACGATTGCCACTCTCTTTAAAATAAAAAGTCACTTGTAACGGGTTATCAACGACCACCTCTTTTACACCCGAATAATAAGAGCGAAAATGAGGAGCGCCTTTTTCAACTAACAGTTCAAAACTAAATTTCACATCACTGGCTTGAATACTTTTTCCATCATGAAAACGTGCATTTCCATTTATTAAAAAACTCACTGAAGAAAAATCCTTTGCCACTTTTACTTTCTTGGCAATCAATCCATAACCGCTAAAAGGCTCATCACTGGATTGTTTAAGCAGTGAGTCATAAATCATATTAATACCCGCGGCTGCATTTCCCTTTACAATGAAAGGGTTTAATGAATCAAAGCTACCGATAGAAGCTTGTTTAAAAACACCACCTTTTGGTGCATTTGGATTTGTATATTGAAAGTGGGTAAATTTTTCAGGATATTTAAAATCGCCGTACATACTTAAAGCATGCACCCAGGGAGTCGCAAATAAAAAATAACTGCTAGTACATAAATAGCAAAATACCAAAATACGTATAAACTTAAAGGTAAGGAGTCGCGACATGTAATAAATCAACTTTAATCGAAAAAAGGAGTAATAGAGTAACGATAACAAAACAAGAAATGAAAAAAAGCTGTTTTAGTAAAAAAGGAGATATAAAGAGAGGAACTTATCCATTCAAGAATGCCCTAAGTTTTTACTTTCAACAAGCAATCTTTAATTTTTTTGAAAGAAAATAAACATAGGTCAAAGAATAATTTCCTTAATAATAAAAGCCGATTAAATGAGATCTAGATCACGTTTTAAATCAAGAAAAAAGCCTAATCTATTTATGAACACAATACGTGTATAACCAAAAGGTGTCTTCTATGAGAATTGAAATTACAAGCAAACAAATTACTATTACTGACACAATGCGTAACAAAGTAGAGGAACGTTTCCAAAGATTAGAAAAACTACAAATTCCTTTAATTAAACCACACTGCATCATCACCAAAGAGCCTAAAGGCGTAAAAATCGAAGCAACTATTGGTATACCTAATGGTAAAGTATTTGCTCATGCAGAACACGATGATCTCTATACAGCAATCGGACAATTATTCCAAAAAATCGAACGTCAACTAAATAAGCACCTTCACAAATCTGAAGCGAATCGCGCAAAAAATCATGGAAAAGATATGTGCCGTAATGGTGAAATTTCAGGACAAGCTATTGACGAGCCTGAGATTGAAATTGAGTCTGATGCTGAAATCAAATTAAATAAAGAGTTTGCCGCATAAAATAGGCAAGCAATAGATAAATAAAAAGGAGGTTAATAACCTCCTTTTTATTTGCCTGAAGAAAAATTATTTATCTTCATAATGGCGATTATCGTGAGCCTGCTGTAAAAGCACACGACTTTCGTTAAGGAATAAAGAGGAATAATCTCCCATCCAATTAGTTACTGATTTAAAACGGTTGATAAAGGCATCTCTATCTGCATTTTCCAGTAACTCAATCGCTTCAGAAAAATGCTTATGATAACGTTTAATCATAGTTAAATTATTTTTCTGAGAAAGAATTATATCCGCATACAAGGATGGCTCTTGAGCAAACAATCGCCCAACCATTGCCAGTTCCAAACGATAAATTGGTGAACTTAAATCAAGCAACTGTTTTAAATCTGCGTTTACTTCCTGCAAATGAACACCATATACAAAACTTGTAAAATGACGCAACGCTTGAATTAAGGTCATTGACTCATCATGAGTTTCAGCTTTGACGTTGTAAAGATGTGCCCCCCAGATTTTCATCTGTTCAATTAGCCACATATATTTGTCTTGTCCGCGACCATCACAATAAACAACAACCTGTTTCGCAAAACTAGATATATCTGGACCAAACATAGGATGTAAACCGACAACAGGGCCTTTATGAACATCAAGCATCGCTTGCAAAGGACCTGCTTTAACACTGGTTATATCCGCAAGAATACAATCTTCAGGTAAATAAGAAAGTTGTTTAATAACCGATTCAGTAACATCAATAGGAGAACCGACAATAACCAAACCTGCTTTGCTGCAAATTTGCTGCGCTTGATCCCAGTTAGCGCGTCCTAAAATATCAACTTGATAGCCGGACAGTTCAAACATTTCAACAAAACGTTTACCTAATAAACCATTACCGCCAATGATAACGATGCGTTTCATCTTCGGATTTATGGTTTTAAAACCTGTTTCATTTTCACTTGCGTAAGACTCACGCATTGTCCTGCGCAAAATATCTTCAATTAAATTGGCTGGTACACCTTTTGACTCCGCTTCTCTACGACGTTTATCAAGCATCGCAGCTTCGCGATCTGGTGCGTAAATAGGCAAGCCATGTTCAGTTTTTACTTCACCAACCTCGCCGACCAAACGTAAACGTTCAGCGAGTAAATCAATTAACTGTTGATCAACAGCATCAATTTGATCTCTTAATTTACTTAAAGGCATAGATTTCTTCTTATCTTGTTTTTAAAGTGTCTTTTAACAAACTAACTGCATCAGCAAGTAGTTGGCCGGTTGTATCCCAATTAATGCAGGCATCCGTTACTGATACACCATATTTAAGTTCTTCTTTTGCTAAATCTGCAGCTTGATTACCTTCATTGATATTGCTTTCGAGCATAATACCGATAATAGATTTATTGCCTTCAATCACTTGATGAAAAACATCTTTAGCGACTAAGGGCTGCAGTGAATAATCTTTATTAGAATTCGCATGACTACAATCAACAATCAAAATATCTTCAACCCCTGCTTTATGAAGAGCCTGTTGAGCTAAAGCAACATTAAGGGAATCGTAGTTTGGTTTACCACCACCACCGCGAAGAATGACATGGCCATCTTGATTTCCGCTAGTTTGTAATAAAGCACTTTGCCCTTGCTGATTAATGCCCATAAAACGATGCGGAGAAGAGGCTGATTGCATCGCATTAACAGCGGTTGCTAAATTACCATCCGTACCATTTTTGAAACCAACCGGCATTGATAAGCCACTAGCCATTTCACGGTGCGTTTGCGATTCAGTAGTACGCGCACCAATGGCCGCCCAACTGAACAGATCGCCCAAATATTGAGGGCTAATAGGATCCAACGCTTCTGTTGCAATCGGCAATCCTAACTCAGAGATCCATAACAGAAGTTCACGTGCTTGTTTTAATCCTGTTTCGATATCAAAAGAATCATCCATGTGCGGATCATTAATTAAGCCCTTCCAACCAACAGTTGTACGTGGTTTTTCAAAATACACGCGCATAACAATATACAAGGTATCTTTATATTGCTCGTGTAACTTTTTTAATTTTACGGCATATTCTTTAGCTGCATCGATATCGTGAATAGAACAAGGCCCACAAATAACTAAAAAACGAGGATCTTTTTTATGCACAATATTAGAAACAATTTGGCGAGATTCAGTAATGAATTGATAAACACTGTCAGAGGCTGGTATTAAGTTTTTTAATTCTAGAGGTGTAATTAACACTGTTTCTGATTGAATATGAATATTTTCATTTTGAGGCGTAGTCATTTTTTTCTCGTTAACATTTTAAAAGTGAAAGTATCATATCATAGCGAGAAAATAGATCATGCGAATAACAAATTGAAAGTCATTAAATTGACAACTTTTAGCTATCCAATTTAAAAAAATCAACATGCTCAATTAAAAAATAGTAGGCCGTCCTTTTTATGC
>JABXKR010000290.1 GCA_013619145.1 Psychromonas sp.
TACGTACACAGGGGGTAAGTCCCTCTACTGGTAGGAGGAGGTATACTCTACCTATACAGTAGAGAGAGGTACTCTCTACTACACACAGAGGAGAGTGGGTACAGTACACAGAGTGGTCCCTCCCCTGCAGGGGGGCTCACTACAGAGAGAGGAGTCAGCTGAGGGTATTTCTCAGGATTTTCCATTGCATCTAATAACATTTCACGGTTCATTACGTTTACGTTTAAGTGCTGACCACCTTCAATTTCAGGTGTGTGCTTAAAGTAACCGTCCATTAGACCCGCTAAGTTAGCTTTTTGTGCGTCGTCAGTTTTACCTAATGCATTTGGCACGATAGAGAAAGTATAAGAGATACCATCTTGTGCGTATGAGAACGGTAGTTTAGAAACTGATGTTAATGATGCAACTGCACCTTTTTCATCACGTCCGTGCATCGGATTTGCGCCTGGTGCAAAAGGAGTACCAGCACGACGACCGTCAGGCGTGTTACCAGTTTTCTTACCGTATACAACGTTAGATGTAATAGTAAGGATAGACTGTGTAGCACGTGCGTTACGGTACATTTTACGAGACTGAATTTTCTTCATGAAGCTTTCAACAAGTTCACAAGCGATATCATCAACACGTGGATCGTTGTTACCAAATTTAGGGTAATCACCATCAATTTCGAAATCAGTTGCGATGCCGTCTTCGTCACGAACTGGTTTAACAGTTGCGTATTTGATTGCCGCTAATGAGTCAGCTGCAATTGAAAGACCCGCGATACCACATGCCATTGTGCGTTCAACGTCACGGTCATGAAGAGCCATTAGAGACGCTTCGTAGCTGTATTTGTCGTGCATGTAATGGATACAGTTAAGTGCAGTCACATAAGTTTCAGCTAACCAGTCCATGAAGTGATCAAGGTTTGAGTAAACTTCATCGTAATCTAATACTTCAGCAGTGATTGCTGGAAGAGTACGAGGACCAACCTGTGCTTTAGACTTCTCATCAACACCGCCGTTAATTGCGTAAAGAAGAGTTTTAGCAAGGTTTGCACGCGCGCCGAAGAACTGCATCTGCTTACCAACAATCATTGGTGATACACAACAAGCGATAGCATAATCATCGTTGTCGAAGTCGTTACGCATCAGGTCATCATTTTCGTACTGGATAGAAGAAGTATCGATAGATACTTTTGCACAGTATTTTTTGAAGTTGATTGGTAACTCTTCAGACCATAAAACAGTGATGTTCGGCTCTGGAGAAGGACCCATAGTGTATTGTGTGTGTAGGAAACGGAAGCTGTTTTTAGTAACAAGCGTACGACCATCAACACCCATACCACCGATAGACTCAGTAGCCCAGATAGGGTCACCAGAGAACAGATCATCATACTCAGGAGTACGCAGGAAACGAACCATACGTAACTTCATTACCAGGTGATCGATAAGCTCTTGAGCTTCAGTCTCAGTGATTTTACCTTCTTGAAGATCTTTCTCGATGAAGATATCTAAGAATGATGCTGTACGACCAAATGACATTGCCGCGCCATTTTGAGATTTGATTGCAGCCAGGTAACCAAAGTAAGTCCACTGGATAGCTTCTTTAGCGTTAGTAGCAGGACCAGAGATATCAGATCCGTATTTAGCAGCCATCTCTTTCATTTGACCTAAAGCACGGTATTGCTCGAAGATCTCTTCACGCAGTTTCATTGTGTCTTCTAATGTTTCACCTGCAACAAGATCTTTTTCTAAGCTCTTATGTTGAGATGCTTTTTCAGCCATTAGGAAGTCGATTCCGTATAGTGTAATACGACGGTAATCACCAATAATACGACCACGGCCGTATGCATCTGGTAAACCTGTTAATACGCCAGATTTACGACATTTAAGGATGTCACCAGTGTAAACATCGAAAACACCTTGGTTATGTGTTTTGCGGTATTCAGAGTAAGTTTTTTTGATCGTAGGATCTAATTCTTTACCGTAAACTTTACAAGAACCATCGATCATACGAATACCGCCGTTAGGGATAATCGCACGTTTTAGAGGCTCGTCAGTTTGTAAGCCAACAATTGTTTCTAGACCTTGATCGATGTAACCAGCGTCATGAGAAGTAATTGTAGAAACAAGATCTGTATCGAAATCAACAGGAGCATGTGTGCTGTTTTCCTGTTTGATACCAACCATTACTTTTTCCCAAAGCGTATCAGTTGCTGGAGTTGCACCTGCTAGGAAGCTTTCATCACCTTCAAAAGGGGTGTAGTTTTTTTGGATAAAGTCGCGAACATTAACTTCAGTTTTCCAAGTATCACCAGCAAAACCGTTCCATGCTGATAAAAAGTCTTCGTTAAGTTTAGTCATAAAGATTTACCTTTATAGTTAGAGATTAAAAATTAAATGTAATTATAAATTTATTTTGTTTTTTTGTGCCGGACGCAGATAGATCATCCAATGCATCAAACCAACGATTACGCCTCCACCGATAATATTGCCGATGGTCACGGGGATTAAATTGTTAATTATAAAGTTCATGGTCGTTATGTCTGCAAATTCACTGGCGTTATGGCCAATTGAAAGCCAAAATTCAGCTGGAGCAAAATGCTGGATTAAAATGCCTGTGGGCACCATAAACATATTCGCAATACAGTGCTCAAAACCTGAAGATACAAACATAGCAACTGGCAGTAGGACTGCAAACATTTTATCTGTGACACTGCGCGCACCAAAAGCCATCCAAATTGCAAGACAGACCATAATGTTGCATAAAATACCAAGTGCAACCGCTTCTGTAAATGAGTGATGAAGTTTATGTTGAACAATTTGTAATGCGGTTAGTCCCCATTGTCCATTGTCTGCATTATATAACCCCGCAAAGAATACAAGGAAAACTAAAAAAGTAGCACCAATATAGTTACCAAAATAAACAACCAGCCAGTTTTTTAGCATTTGTGCGCTGGTAATTCGCTGACTGGCTTTGGCAATAAGAGTAAGAGTATTGCTGGTAAATAGTTCGCCGCCGACAACCACAACTAAGAGAAGACCAAGACTGAATGCCAGGCCGCCTATAAAGTTTTTAATGCCCCATGCAAGATCCTGGCTGCCAGTTGTAACTGTAACGTAAAAAATAAATGCGAGACTGATAAACATGCCGGCAGTAACGGCGAGATAAAAAGCTGAGAGGAAGGCTTTGGTTGCTTTGCTATAGGCAACATTATCGGCTTTTTCTGTAATTTGATGAGGAAGTAACTCATCAATTTTATTTTCTGCTCGCATCTAAGATTTTAACCTATTAATTGAGTGCAATTGAGTCTAACAAATGGATTATGCAATAAAATTGATTTAAATCAACCCCTGGGAAAAAGCTGTAATTTTATTACAGTTTTTGGTGTTTTCTGCCTTTTTTGTTCTTTTTTACGCTGTTTCTTGTGAAAAAAGGTGATATTTACGTTATTTTTTTTCTAAATGGCGTGATTGAAAACCATTGTCATGTAATGGATAAATCATTTTCCTGTACGTTTATCAACTGCTTCTGCATCGTTTTATTAGTTGTGATTGCGCGCATAACTTTTATTGTGCTTTATGATTTATTTGGTTATACACTAAAAGTATAAGTTTCTTTATTAACAATGAATTATCTATTTAACCGTGATAAATCATCTATTGGGAGTAAGTCTATGAATGTTCAAATAATGGTAACTGTTAATGGCTCAAATCAAGCTGATTTAGTTAAAGTATTATCAGAAAAAACCCATGCACTAGGTGGTAAATGGTTAAATAGTAAAATTAGCCATATTGATGATTATTTTGCAGGATTGATCAAAATTGAAATTGCATCAGCGCATGTGGAAAAGCTCATTGCTGATTTTAAATCATTGGCAATTAATGTTGAAGCAGCTGTTTTAGGTTCAATTACTCAACAAAAACACACGCACCTGGATTTAAGTATTGATGCGAAAGATCGCCCTGGCTTAGTTAATGATATCTCACAGGTATTAAGTGAAAATAGTATTAAGGTAGAGAATATGGAGTGTCACCGTTTAGGATTAGCGGATATTAGTGGCACAGTATTTACCAGTCAATTTAAAATTGCCGTTTCCGATAACTTTAATAAAGAGCAGCTGATCAATTCATTGCAGGATATTTCCAGTGATTTGGTAATCGATTTACGTGCTCAATCTTAAATAATAGTTGTCTGATTAAGTTCTTTGCCACTGTGCTCAATCAATAAATTTGTTTAACCCTTCCACTTGGGTATAAAAAAAGGCGACTATCTTAACGATAGTCGCCTTTTTGTTATTCTCAGCAAGTTACATTAAAGCAATGCTGGAATACCATATTTACCTTCAAGCATACCTACTGCAAGCATTGCACCTAAACAGATGACAAATACAGAGCCTGGGATAATAACTTTATCTAAGAATGAAAGTTTATTAGCACGTTCTTTATCACCGATAAGACCATTGTTATCAAGCAACATGGTTAGTGCCCATGCTAATACGGGATTAGTAACCGCAGCTGCAAATATACAGATACCTGCAGACTGAGAGTCTTTGGTATTTTTAATCATTTGCATACCCGCTTCAAGTAGCGGTAAAAACACACCCACTAGCAATGCAATTTTCATTACCGGAGGCCATACCGCAACATCCATTGGGAAACCTAAAATAGCAATGATAATTACCAGTGAACCAAGAATTATCGAGCCTCCTGGAATTGGGCGTTTAGCGATAGCGGCTGGGATCATGTATGTTCCCCAGCTTGAAGTAATGTTACCACCACCCACCGCTGTACCTACTATTTGACGAATAGAACACATAGTCATCGTATCATCAACATCCATTAATACTTTATCAGTATTTTTAGGGTAGTTAAGTTCTTGGAATATACGGTGTCCTAAGAAGTCTGGTGACCACATAGCAACTGCTAAAATAGCAAATGGCAGTGATGCAATAAAGTGTTGTAAGTTAGGTAGACCCAACATCCAACCTTCAGTTGTACTACCCCACCAGTAAACTGGATTCAAGTTAGGTAACCCCATCTCCGTTTGGAAGACGATGTCAAATCCTGCACCACAAAGAAGTGCAACCACAAGACCGGTTATCGCACAGGCTGGAATAGCTAACCAACGTTTATTAATTTTTGCAAGGTAAGCATATAGTATGACTGTAGCAGCTAAAACCACTAGGCCGATATACCCCATGCTGCCTGCTGTAACACCGTGCTCAACAGATTCAAGTCCTTTGCCCCATGATTGAATACCTGTAATCATAGAGAGGGTGCCACCAAAGCCAAGGAAGACCAATAAACCACCCGCAACCCCGTCACTGGTTAAGTTAACTAGTTTCGAACCACCTTTAAAGTAACTCAGTATTAGACCAAATACCCCCAGCAAAATTGCTAAAGCAAGTGGATGAGCACCGGCCAATGCAATTGCGCCAATTAATGGGATCATTGGGCCATGGTTACCAGCTAAGTTAGCGCGTGGATTAAGAAAACCTGATGCGATAACACAGAATAATAATGCTGGAATAAGCATCTCTACACGAGCTACTTCGATAGCAAATTCTTTACCTAAAGTGATATGTGGCCAAGCTTGTGTTAAACCGTCAGCCCATGACATCATTACTGCAGAATACATTGCGATAATACCAATAGTACCAGCAATAGCGGGTACAAGATCTTCCCACTCAAAACGGAAGTCGCGACCAGGTAAGTTTAGCGCGTAACGACGTGGTTTCATTATTTGAAGTTCATGATCCAGGTAATCCGAACGAGTTTCAAACTCGCTTGCTGGTTTGTGCAATTCGCGATAACTCGCGTTTTTGTTTTCGTCCGACATGGTACGAGGTACTCCCTTACTGTTGGTGAGTCTTGATTAAAATGAAAAAGTTAAATAATACTAGTGAATTTCACATAAAAATTGGGCAATTCATTAATACTATCAAATAATTTGGCGTAGCTTATCGGAAGAGTTAAAAAGCTGATTGATCTGGATCAGAATAGTAACGATACTGAAATTAAATAACTAAAAAGTATTGCTTGAACTGTGATCTGGATGGGGGGAAATGCACCATATTGTGCTTTAATGTTCGTCTTTTGATCAACAATGTTAGAATTTGACCAGCAAGAGCTATTTTAATTTAGCCGCAAATGCGAGTGAAAATAAGCCCAATTACATTAGTAATTCTATCTCCTGTAAAATTTGTAAACACCACTGTCCAATGCGCTGATCACTGAGCTCATATTGAGAGTCTTCATCAAGTGCCAGCCCTAGAAACTGCGTGCCGTCTGCGTTTAATGCTTTGGATGCCGTAAACTGATAACCTGCTGTCGGCCAGTAACCGATAAATCTTGGTGCTTGTGTGATTAATTTGTCGTGTAACATGCCAACTGCATCAATAAACCACTCCCCATATCCTTCCTGGTCTCCTAAACCATATAGGGCAACAATCTTGTCTTTTATATTAACTGACTCAAGTTCATCCCAAATTGCGCCCCAATCTTCCTGTAATTCACCGTAATCCCAAGTAGAAATACCTAAAATCAGAATGTCGTAATTATTTATCTTGCTAAGAGGCTCGGTTTTTATATTAAATAGATCCACAATATCGGCACCAATAACTGCTTGAATTTTTTCAGCTGCTATTTCGGTATAACAAGTACTAGAGCCATAAAACAAACCGATTTTCATAATAAAACCTTATAAATAAAGAGAAGGAGAGTTTAATGGAAGAATTAACTATTGACCAATTTTTAGATTCATTATGGTTGGAGAGAGGGCTCTCAAAAAATACGCTTGATTCTTACCGCCATGATTTGCGTTTGGTTGAGCTGTTTTTAGAAAGTCGAGGACAGATATTGGCTGATGCCAGCTCTGTAGATTTAAGTGACTATTTTAGTTTTCGTTTAAATAGTGAAAAAGAGTATAAAAATAGCTCCACAGCCCGTTTAATGAGCGCTCTGCGCCGTTATTATCAATATTTATGCCGAGAGAAAATGCGCAGTGATGATCCGAGTGCTAAATTGCAAAGTCCAAAAACAATTAAACCCCTGCCAAAATCACTGTCTGAGTCAGAAGTTGATGGTTTGTTATCGGCCCCTGATTTAACGGATAGCGTGCAATTTCGTGATAAAGCTATGTTAGAGCTGTTATATGCAACCGGTTTGCGTGTCTCGGAGTTGGTGGGACTGACTATGGGGGAGATAAATTTACAACAAGGTGTGGTACGTGTTACCGGTAAAGGTAATAAAACACGTCTAGTACCATTAGGTCAAGAGTCCGTGTATTGGCTTGAACGTTATCTTGATGAGACGAGGTCTGAACTGTTAAAGGGACAAAGCAGTGATATCCTGTTTCCAAGTCGCCGTGGTAACGTGATGGTACGGCAGACATTCTGGCATCGTATTAAATTTTATGCGCAGGTTTGCGGCATAGATAAAGAGGCATTATCACCTCATGTACTGCGTCATGCTTTTGCAACACACTTATTAAACTATGGTGCGGACTTACGTGTTGTACAGATGTTATTAGGGCATAGTGATCTTTCAACAACGCAAATTTACACCCATATTGCTCAAGATAGGCTAAAAGAGTTACATCAGGAGCATCATCCAAGATCTTAGTGGCTGTTAAATTATGCTACGGCGCTAGAACCTTACGAGTTATGCTAATGCTGTTAGGGCATAGTGATCTTTCAACAACGCAGATTTATACGCATATTGCGCAAGATAGGCTAAAAGAGCTGCATCAGGAGTATCACTCAGGAGCTTAGTGGCTGTTAATTCAATTTCCGTATTAAATTATGCTACGGAGCTGGGACCTTACTAGTTATGCAGATGTTATTAGGGCATAGTGATCTTTCAACAACGCAGATCTATACCCATATCGCTCAAGACAGATTGAAAGAGTTGCATCAGGAGCATCACCCGAGAGCTTAATTATCTAACTGATTCAACACTATTGCATCAATACACAGAAAAAAATTCACAAGGAACTCATTTCTAGGCATACTCAGGTACATTCAGTGGTTTGAGTATATCGCTAATTTACTAAATACTAATTTAATCTTAAGGGTTGTATATGTCTTTGAATCTGTTTAAAAAACGCATTGTAACTATGGTTGCAATGTTAGTTTTCACCTCTTTTTCTTTTGCGGCACAAGCGGTTGATAAAGCGGCGGTTGATAAAATAACGGCAAAAATGAGTGCGCTGCAAATACAGGTGACTTCTGTAAGCCCTTTCGTTGTTGATGGTTTATATGAAGTATTAACAGATAGGGGCGTTTATTACGTTAGTAAAAACGCACAATTTTTAGTGCATGGCAATATTTACGATTTAGATAATGATATGGAAAATATCTCTGAAAAAAGCTTAGTGGCGCTACGTAAAAACAAATTAAAAGCGTTTGAAAAAGATATGATTATCTATAAAGCGCCGCAAGAGAAACATGTTATTACTGTTTTCACCGATACTAGCTGTGGTTACTGTCAGAAATTACATGCTGAAATGGCTGATTACCATAAACAAGGTATTACAGTGCGTTACTTAGCTTTCCCGCGTGGCGGCTTAAAGTCTTCAACATATAATTCTATGGTTTCTATCTGGTGTGCAGATGATCAAAAGCTGGCTATGGATAACGCCAAAAAACGTCGTGCAATTGAACCTAAAACCTGTGACAACACGGTAAAAGAGCAATATGAATTAGGTCTGTTTTTTGGTGTTAGCGGTACGCCTGCAATTGTTTTAGAAGACGGCTCTCTTAAGCCTGGTTACTTACCTGCCGAACGTTTAATTCAGTTGTTAGAGCAAAAATAAAAGCAATACACACTTTAATAATGATATAAACTGCATTGATATTCTCTTATTAATGCAGTTTATAGCAATTGCATCCCTACTTTCTTAATCGGAGTATTGCTATTCTTTATGGCCTCTATTCAAGTAAAAAATCGAAGCTTTGTTGACTCTGGCTTTCTTAATCTTTCCTGCTCTCCACTATTAAAACAACTCTATGCCAATCGCGGTATTACAAGCGAAAGTGAATTAGATACCAGTACCAAAAGTTTATTGCAAAGCAAACAATTAAAAGGCATTCATCAAGCCTGTGAGTTGTTATATCAAGCTTTATTATCTTCACAAAAAATTATTGTAATCGGGGACTTTGATGCCGATGGAGCAACCAGCACTGCGCTGAGTATTCTTGCGCTACGCATGTTAGGCTTTACTAATATTGATTACCTTATTCCCAATCGTTTTGATTATGGTTATGGATTAAGTCCTGAAATTGTTGATTTAGCGATTAGCAAAGGTGCGCAACTATTAATGACTGTTGATAACGGCATCTCAAGTATTAGCGGTGTGGCGTATGCTAAAGAGCAGGGGTTAACAGTATTAGTTACTGACCATCACCTTCCTGGTGAACAGATACCAGAAGCAGATGCCATTGTTAATCCCAATCAAGCAGGTTGTGACTTTGCAAGTAAAAATTTAGCGGGGGTGGGGGTCGCATTTTATGTGATGCTGGCACTGCGCGCATTTATGTCAGACAAAGGCTCTTTTGCGAATATACAAGCACCGAATTTAGCATCTTTGTTAGATATTGTCGCATTAGGCACTGTGGCTGATGTGGTTGTGCTTGATGCAAATAACCGCACCTTGGTTCAGCAGGGTTTAGCACGTATTCGTGCGGGTGTTTGCCGCGTAGGTATCAGTGCGTTGATTAGTGTTGCTAAGCGCAATCAGGCACAGCTTGTTGCCAGTGACTTGGGTTTTTCATTAGGACCAAGATTAAACGCAGCTGGTCGCTTAGATGAGATGAGTTATGGTGTGGAGCTGTTATTATGCGATAACGTGGAGCAGGCTAATATTCTTGCCAATGAACTTGATGCGTTAAATCAATCTCGCAAGGAAATCGAGCAGGGCATGCAGGATGAAGCATTAAAAACCCTGCAAAATTTGCATATTGATGAAGAGCAGCTCCCCCATGCGATCTGTTTATTTGATCCGCAGTGGCATCAAGGTGTAATTGGTTTGGTCGCATCTCGAATCAAAGAATCTTATTACCGTCCTACATTTGTTTTTGCGAAAGCTGCTAATGGGGAAATAAAAGCTTCGGCACGTTCAATTCCTGGTGTGCATATTCGCGATATACTGGATTTAGTGGATAAAAAAATACCCAATGTTATTTTGAAATTTGGTGGTCATGCGATGGCTGCCGGCCTTTCATTAAAAGAAGCTGACTTCAAATTGTTTGATAAAATATTAAATGAAGTATTAGAAGCACAAGTTGCAGCTGAGCTTCTCAATAATGTGATGCTTTCTGACGGGCAGTTAAGTGCGCAGCAGTTTAACCTGGCGCAAGCGCAAGAGTTACGGGATGCTGGGCCTTGGGGGCAGGGATTCCCTGCTCCACTTTTTGATGGTTCATTTAAATTGTTACAACAACGATTAGTTGCCAGTAAGCATCTTAAAATGACCCTGCAAGTGGGTGATAAAACAGTTGATGCCATTGCATTTAATGTCGATATTAAATTTTGGCCTAACCCATTGGTAAAAAGTGTGTATTGTACTTATCGTTTAGATATCAACGAATTTAGGGGGAATCGAAGCGTGCAGATGCTGGTGGAGTTATTACAGCCAGAGGATTTGTAAAAGAGCCCGTAAGCAAATTAGCTCAGGCTGGGGAAATCCAGCCTGAGTTAATTTGAATTTAATGACTTAAACCGCGCCTGTAAAATCAAGCTGGCGCCAGGCTTCATAAACGAATACTGATACAGCATTGGATAAATTCATAGAGCGACTTTCCGCTCGCATTGGAATACGCAGTTTTTGCTCGCTAGGTAACGCATCAAGAATTTCACTGGGTAAACCACGTGTTTCCGGGCCGAACAGCAAAACATCATCAGATTGAAAATTTGCTTGGTGATGAAACTTAGTGGTTTTTGTTGTGCAGGCATAAATATTTTTTCCTGCCACAACTTTCAAAAAGGCTTGATAATCTTTATGGCGATAAACATTTGTAAGCTCATGGTAGTCAAGCCCGGCTCTGCGTACTTTTTTCTCATCTAAATCAAAACCTAACGGTTCAATTAAGTGTAAAACACAGCCTGTATTCGCACATAAACGGATAATGGCGCCAGTATTTTGCGGGATCTCAGGTTCAAATAGTGCTACTTCAATCATAGTATCTCATTTTTATATTATGAAAATCGTGGGAATTGTAAATGCATACATACCTGTTTATCAATGTTTTCCGCCCAAATTTTACCGCCATGTTTAAACATCGCATTTTCAGCTATGCTCAAACCTAATCCCGCACCGCCAGTTTCACGTTCGCGCGATTCATTAAGGCGATAAAATGGGCGGAATATATTGCTTAATTCACTTTCTGGGATTAACGGGCCATCGTTTTTTATACTTAAAATTATCTCTTTTTTGTTAATCGTAATTTCGATGCTGATAGTTTTTTCTGCATATTTGATGGCATTTCTAATAATGTTCTCGATAGCACTGTAAGCAAGCTCTGGGTAGATATTAATAGTGATGCTATCTAATACCGGGTAAATAAACGTTTTACCGTTTTCATTCGCTTCAAACTCAGCATCTAAAAATAACTCCTCTAAAAACTCGTTAAGTGCAATATCTTCTTTGTATTCAGGGCTTAATTGCATACGTGATAGATTTAACATTTCTGCAATCATTAACTCAATTCTTTCGATTTCCAGCTCTATACGTTGTAACTCTTTACTTTCTCCTGCACGTTTTTTATTAATTGCTAGTGCAAGACCCAGACGAGTGAGCGGTGAACGCAATTCATGAGAGATATCACTTAATAGACGCTGTTGGTTGTTAAGCATATTTTTTACTGAAAGTACCATCAGTTTCATTGAACTGGCCAGCTGGGTAATTTCATCGCTGTTTTTAATAACCGGAAAACTTGTATCGAGTTCACCCTGTGCCACTTTATTAGCTACATCCTGTAATTGACGTAATGGCTGAGTTAAATGCCATGCGAGAAAGGCGCATAAAGGGGTACTAACCAGTAATGCGGTGAACAGCAATAATAATGGGTTATCAATTAACCATTCGATTAACTCTAATGATTCTTTTTGATTCGGGTAAGAGAAATATAGCAGCAACGGTTGTTGATTATGGATGATCTGAATCGGACCTAAGTAGGTTTTACGCTTATGGACTTTTTTTAGAGGTTTGTTGGGGGATTGACTATCGAGAATGAACTGGCGCATTTTTCTCGGTGCGCGATCATTAATTAAGCGTCCGGACAGATCGGTTAAATATACGCTGCGCAGTGTTCTTCTTGGATCTAAGTGTATTAATTGCTTGTGAGTAATGTTGGGGTGTCGTTCGATAAATTTTTGAATACGCTGTTGCTGATTTTTCAAACTTTTAAAATCACTAGTAGTGATCGATTGCAGCTGTCGCCCATCTAATTTAGGTATCAAAATCAAAACAGTAGTTAACAGTAAGATTAACAACCAAAAACTGATAAAAATTTTGATAAATAATGAGTTAAGTGAATTCCATTGCACTGTGTTGTCCTTTTTAAACTATCTAAATAAAGCGCCTTATAAATAAGGCGCTTAATCGGCATAGATAGTTAGCTAGCTTCCTTTGAGATGGCGTTACCTTCTAACCACATGTAACCACGTCCTCTGAAGTTTTTAACGCGTGTTTGCCCATCCAGCCTAGCAGGTAACTTACGTCTTAGGTTACTTAAGTGCATATCAATGCTGCGGTCAAAAGGTTGTAGTTTTTTACCGAGCACTTGCTCACTAAGCTCTGCTTTTGAAAACAGTTCGCCAGGGTGGTGAAGAAATTTCTCTAACAGTAACAGTTCGGTGCCCGTCAATTCAATAGTAAAGTCCTGACAAACTGCCTGTTGCTGAGCAGGAAAAAGTTCAATGTCTAAATGACAGATTTTATTTTTGCTTTCCGAGTTTTTGTGTTGCGTTCGACGTAAAATAGCGCGAATGCGGGCAAGTAGTTCACGTTCACTAAATGGTTTTGCCAGGTAATCATCAGCGCCCATTTCAAGCCCTAATACTTTATCAATCTCATCACCTTTAGCTGTGAGCATTAGTACAGGGGTTTCACTTTTTTGACGTAATAATTTTAGCATTTCAAAACCATTCATGCGTGGCATCATTACATCTAATAAAATCAGATCGTAATTGCCTGTGAGCGCTTGTTGTAAACCACTTTCACCATCATGTTCGGTTGCGATATTGAAATTTTCAAGGGATAAGAATTCGGCAAGTAAAGAAACAAGTTCTCTATCATCATCAACTAAGAGTAAGTTTTTCATATTGTGACCTTAATAAAAATGCCTCTGCATAAGTATAAGTCACTTCTGAAGAGGTTAAAGTAAAATGATATTCATCTCTAATTCAAATCCATTCGTAGTTAAAGAGTGTAAGCGTAATGCATATTTTATTGATGTGGTTATTAAACACTGTTTTTAGCTTTTTGTATAATTATTTACACTTCTTTACATAGCATTACCTGCGCATGACACTACTTTGTTGCGGTTGTTTTATACTTATTAAGCAAGAAATAATTAATAATTACATTACAAAAGGGTTTTATTATGAATGCATTATTTAAAAAAGTTATGATCGCTGCGGTTGTGTTTCCGCTTACCTTTTCCAGCGTTTATGCAAAACAAGGAGGCCAGGGAGGAAATTCTTATGCAATGCCACTCAAAGCCATGCTTCAGCAAGTTGATTTAACAGCAGAGCAACAACTTGAAATAAAAACTATTATGCAAAGTTACCGTACTCAGCAGCAGGCAAATAAAGGTACTTTCCATGATAGTCAGATGGCAATTTTAAAAGCGGAACAGTTCGATGCAGAACAAGCGGGGGCTTTGATTGATGCAAAGGATGCATTAAGAAAAGATAAAAAGCTTAAAAGAATGCAGATGATGTTTGAAGTTTATCACTCACTAACGCCTGAGCAGCAAGCTAAAATGGACCTTTTATTTGCTCAGCAGCAGGAAAAAATGCTAAACCAGGCTCAAGGCAAAGGTCAGAAGAAGAATAAATAATAGCATCTGGTTTAAATGAGCAAACTCGCTATAATAACACCTTCATCATATTGATTTATTGAAGGTGTTTTTTTGCAAACAAATATTAGCCAAGAAGAATATGGGCGTTTAGTGAATCTTGCTGGGCGCGCTGCTATTGCTGCCGCTTCTTTATTAATTATCGTCAAGCTGATCGCTTGGATAATAACAGGTTCTTCAAGTATTTTAGCTGCATTAACAGACTCGTTAATGGATGTTACTACCTCAATAATCAACCTGTTGGCAATAAAAATTGCACTGCAACCTGCGGATGATGAGCACCGTTTTGGTCATGGCAAAGCGGAAAGCCTTGCAGGTCTGGCACAAGCCGCGTTTATTTCTGGAACCGCTGTTTTTTTGTTGTTTAATAGTATTTCCGCATTGGTTAATGATCAGCAAATCGTCGCTTCTAATATTGGTATTGCTGTGATGATTTTCTCTGTGCTGGTTACTATTGCTTTAGTTTCTTTTCAATCTTATATCGTAAAGAAAACAGGAAGTATGGCAATAAAAGCTGACTCACTGCACTATCGAACCGATATCGCATTAAATGGGGCGGTATTATTAGCTCTCATTTTAGCAGGACTCGGCTGGCATTGGGCGGATGGACTTTTTGCTATTGCTGTTAGCTTGTATATTTTACATGGCGCATGGGAAATCGGCATGCAGTCGGTTGATGCGCTAATGGATAAGCAATTGCCTAAAACAGAAGAAGAGCAAATTGTAAAAATGGCTTATCATATTGAAGGTGTCCGCGGAGTGCATGATTTACGCACTCGACAATCGGGTAATACTAAATTTATTCAGCTGCATTTAGAGCTTGATGATGATCAGAGTTTGTATGAAGCACATGCTAAAGCTGATAGCTTAGAAGCTGTGTTAGAAAAACAGTTTCCACAGTCGGATATATTAATTCATCTGGATCCGCTCTCGGTGGTGCCATTAGAAAAGAAAAATCATAAATTACAATTTGAAACACAGCCTTTCAACGTCAGTAAGGACACTCAGTAATGGAAGCGGTTCAGCAGCAATTATGGAAAAAAATTAGAGAAGAAGCGTGGAGTTGTTCCGTAAACGAACCAATTTTGGCGAGCTTTTTTTATTCGACAATCTTAAACCATAAGAGCTTAAAGTCAGCGCTAAGTTACCAACTCGCAAATCGTTTAGATAGCCACACTATGCCTGCCATTCTGGTGCGGGAGGTTATTGAAGAAGCCTTTAGCAAAGATCCTGAGATTCTTAATGCTGCAATGGCTGATATTATCGCTGTTCAGGAGCGGGATCCTGCTGTTGAAGATTATTCTACTCCTCTTTTATACTTAAAAGGCTTCCATGCTATTCAAGTACACCGTGTTGCAAATTGGTTGTGGAAAGAGAAGCGCATCCCGCTTGCACAATACCTGCAAAATCGTAGCTCTGAGTTATTTGGGGTTGATGTTCATCCTGCTGCGACGATCGGCAAAGGTATTATGTTTGACCATGCAACAGGTGTGGTTGTTGGCGAAACGGCGGTTATTGAAGATAATGTTTCAATATTGCAAGGTGTGACTTTAGGTGGTACGGGTAAAGTAGGGGGCGATCGCCATCCTAAAATTCGTCAAGGAGTCATGATCGGGGCGGGTGCTAAAGTGCTGGGGAATATTGAAATTGGTATTGGCGCAAAAATTGGTGCCGGCAGTGTTGTTTTAGATGCTGTTCCTGCACATACAACTGTAGCCGGAGTGCCGGCTAAAGTCGTTGGCAGACCATCTTGTGATATGCCGTCACTTTCAATGGAACAAGACCTCGGTTAATCTGATGGTGGTTAAGTTAACCACCATGATTTTCTCAATATTAGGCCTCAATAAAAGCAAAACGTGGTTGCTTCTTACCATCTATTTCGATCTCTTCAATGAACATGGTTAACGGTCTTACCCATAATGACTGCTCTCCATACAGCGGGCGGTAAACTACCATCAGCTCCTCTGTTTCGCTGTGTGTCGCTAAGCCCTCAACTTGATATAGGTTACCTTTATAGTGACGGTACTTTCCTGGTTTTATTTTGTTCTGCATTGTTTCTTATTTCATTTTTATAAAAGTTAAAAATAGAGTAACACGAGTGGTGAGATTTAACGAAAATCTAAGAATATATCCCTTAAATTAAAAACAAAGGTTGAATAAGCAAGCGGGAATGCTTATTCTCAGTGGATCGAACAGAGTACATTCTTTTAAGGGGCGAGTTGATGACATTAGATCTATTGGAAAAGTTAGAAAGCAAAATTCAAAATGCGGTTGATACAATTGCATTGCTGCAAATGGAAGTCGAAGAATTAAAAGTAGATAAACAAGGCCTGGCAGAAAAAAACGGACACTTACAGGCTGAAAATATCAAACTATCAGAAGAGCACCAGCAATGGCAATCTCGTCTGAGTGCGTTAGTTGGCAAAATCGAAGAAGCAGAAGAGACGGTATAATCGCAATTATTAAGTAAATACACTTAATAAGAATGTAGTTGTTAAAAACGCTCAGTTATAAAAAAGCCCAATTAATATTATTATTAATTGGGCTTTTGCATATTAGCGGATAATTATCTATCCCGCTGCAATCTCTTCAATCTCTTCAATCTCTTCAATCGCTAAAGGCTCCGGTGAAATAATAATGCCGGTGCTGTCTGCGTAAAGAATATCTTCAGGTAAAAAAGTGACGCCTGCAAAGTTAACCGGCGCATTAATTTCGCCAATTTCGTTATCTTCAGCGCCGACTGGAATTGCAGTGATAGCCTGAATACCGATATCTAACTCTTCGAGAATATCAACTTCACGTACACAACCATTTACAACAATACCTTCCCAGCTATTTTCAACTGCAAGCTCGGCAATATTTGCATTAACTAATGCGCGACGTAATGAACCACCGCCATCAACTAATAATATTTTCCCTGCCCCATTTTCAGCAAGGGTTTTATAAATCAGCCCTACTGACTCAAAGCATTTTACGGTGACAACTTCACCGGCAAAAGAGCTTCGTCCCCCAAAGTTGGTTAAAAGAGGTTCAACAACATCAACGGTATCGGCATAAATGTCACAAAGAAGAGAAGTATTATATTGCATAATCAGGCTCGCCTATGATTAGAAAAGTAATAGTAAGTATAAACGTAACTTATTCATTTACAATCTAGTTTTTATAACAAAAGCACAGTTTTAATGTTTCGTGATGAAAATCAAACCCTTTATAATCAATCCAGCTCGTTAAAAAAGGATCGACTGAATGATTTTTCACAGTAATGGCATTTCAGTTTAAGTTCCGAGTTGTTATTGACATAAAACTGCGTTTTAACTGGTTCATTATGGCTTATACAGTTGCTATTGGGACAAGATAACACACCAATAAAAGAGCTCGGCAGTTGCACTTGAAACTTATTTACCACTTTAAAATCTTTTATCTGATTGATGGTGGCATTAGGTGCAAATAGCGCTAGCTGATTGGCTTGAGCATCGCTAATAAAAGTGTTTTCAACCTTGATCAGATCTTTGCTTTTACCATTGTGGGTTGGAAGATTTAGTCCAATAGTGATTTTTTCATTGGTTTGTGTAAATTTAAAAAACTTTAAGATCTTAACGCCTTGCTGAGCGGGAATGTGATCTATCACTGAGCCATGTTGAATAGCTTCGACTTGTAATTTTTTCTGCATCATTTTCCCTTACGCTTTTGTTTTAAATTGGTTTGTTAACAGCAAGGCAAGTAGAGCCTGTCGTGCATAAACGCCATTTTGAGCCTGCTGAAAGTAATAAGCATAAGGCGTATCATCTACATTTTTATGAATTTCATCTACGCGTGGTAACGGGTGTAATACTTTTAAGTTCTCACGGACATTTTCTAGCATTTGCGCATTTAACAAAAAGGCGGATTTAATATGTTGGTATTCTGTCTCATCAAAACGCTCTTTTTGCACGCGAGTCATATATAACACATCGAGTGAATCAATTACTTCTTCTATGCTTTTATGTACTGAATAGTTAATTCCTTTATCATTTAACTCTTCAAGTATGTAGTCAGGCATAGCTAATGCGTCGGGGGCAATAAAATAGAAGTTACAGTTAAACAGTGATAATGCTTGTGCCAGAGAGTGTACTGTTCTGCCATATTTTAGATCACCAACAAATGCGATATTAAGGTTATCCAGCGTGTCTTGTGTTTCGTAAATAGTAAATAGATCTAATAAGGTTTGCGTTGGGTGTTGATTCGCCCCATCACCGCCATTAATAACGGGAACATCTGAAAATTCGGATGCTAAACGAGCGGCTCCTTCTTGTGGATGGCGCATAAAAAAGGCATCCGCGTAAGAGGCGATCACTTTAACTGAATCTGCCAGTGTTTCCCCTTTTTGTGCTAATGAGGTATTACCGCCGCTATCAAAACCGATAACACTGCCACCTAAGCGTTGCACTGCTGTTTCAAATGAAAGACGGGTTCGTGTGGACGCTTCAAAAAAACAGCTGGCAATTACTTTGTTTTTTAACAATTCAGGTTGTGGACTTTCTTTTAATGAGAGAGCTGTTTGTAAGATAAGTTCGAGATCAGTGCGCGAAAGGTCGGCGATGGAGATAATATTCTTTTGGTATAGCGGGTTATTCATCGTTTCAGACTCATGGTTAACCAGTGACATAGGAAAAATTATACCACCGCTATCGGATCAATTCTGCATGTTTAAGTGTTTTCGTTATAGATTGGCGTTATGATGTGATCTCTCTTTTTTTTGGGGTGTCCATTTTATGTTTAAGCACTTTTCCTGTTTTATTCTTTTTATTTTGCCTATTAATTTGCTTGCTGGTGAGTGGGGAACTTTGCATCCATTATTACCCAAAGGCACACAAGTTTCATATATGGTGGTTGATCCCGTGAAAAATAAAGTTATCGCACAATACCAGCAGACGGTTTTGCGCACCCCTGCGAGTATGCAGAAATTATTAACGGCGACAGCCTCTAAATTATATTTAGGTGAAGAATTTCGTTATCAAACAACCATCGAAGGACAAAAAAACAATATAAATAATAATCGCTATCAAGGGGATCTTGGATTTCGTTTTGTTGGTGACCCCACTTTATTGCGAAGCAATATTAATGACATGCTCAGATCCTTAAAACGCTTAGGTATAAAGCAGATATCTGGTGACTTTTTACTTAACCAGTCACATTTTGATGGTTACCAATGGAGTAATGGTCAGGCTTGGAATGATTTAGGCGTCTGTTATACAGCACCTTCCAATGCCATCATCGTTAACAAAAACTGCGTGTTAGGCAATTTAAGTTTAAGCCGTCCCGATGCAAAAAAAGCAACATTGTTTATTCCTGATTATGAACCCGTTGAGATTAGCAGTGATGTTTCGGTGGTTACTAAGGCGCAACGCACTGCACAATTTTGCGCGCTTGAGGTAACTCGTAACAGTCAAAATAGATATCACCTCTGGGGCTGCATGGTGCCGCGTAATCGCCCGTTTGGCTTGGCTTTTGCGGTTAATGATCCATTTGCATATGCACGGCAGATAATTGCATCTGAATTAGAAAATGTGGGGATCATATTAAATGGTGAAATCAAACTTGATAACAGTAATGCCATTGACGGTTTTCAGGATATTTTAGTCAGCCATCAATCGCCATTACTGGATGAGTTATTACAGATAATGATGAAAGAGTCTGATAATTTAATTGCAGATAGTTTGTTTAAAACATTAGGTGCAATTTATTTTAAGACCGCGGGTAACTTTCGTAATGGCGGAAAAGCACTTAAATTGATATTAAACGAGCATGGAATTGATCTTGAAAATGCTTATTTAGCGGATGGTTCCGGGTTATCGCGCCACAATTTAATGAGTGCCGAGCTATTTATGTCAGTGCTTAACTATGTTTACCGAAACGATCATAAATTAAAGTTGTTATCGAGCTTTTCGGTGGCAGGAATAGATGGCACATTAAAATATCACCAAGGTGTGCGAGGCGATTTATTAAATGGTAAAGTGATTGCAAAAACAGGTTCAATGCAAGGGGTTGCCAACCTATTGGGAGTTGTTAACAGCAAACAGGGAGATAGGCTTTTTGTTTTGATATTAAATGGTTATAACTTACCTGAAACGTCTTTAAAAGATCTGCATGAAAAGGATAAGAAAGTGTCTAAATATCATTTTCAGCAAGCCTTTTTTGAAAAAACAATGAAATCAGATTAAATTATCAAAGCACAAAAGGGGCATAAGCCCCTTTTGAAAATTTGTTGTGATTAAGAGTTATACCAATTTCACTAATTAGATGATCTATTTAGGCGCAGGAAAAATGGATGAAAGCAAGGCATTGATTGCAGTAACTAGTTGTTCTAATTGTAAAATCAATAACGAAGCTAGCATTCATTTTAACAAGCGTAAATGAATAGATAATTAGTGGATTTGGTATTAATTACATTTTAATCGGAAACCAGCTTTTAGGTGTGCCTTGATTAAATAATATAACACCAGTTGAGTAATCCTGTTTATTCACCCCTTTTAAATCCCGGGTATGAATCGGATAACTGATACCATCAAAATCGAGTTTAAACCACTGTGTATCTTTTTCTATCAGTAGGCTTTGCCATAAATAATGTTGAGTTTTTGCAATGATTATCGGGGCATGAATTCGTGATACTCGACTTGAGAAACGGTAACCATTCTCCCGTCCTTCGAAAATAAGCATTTCACAGCCACTTTTAGAGCACCAATCAAGCAGTACAATCGCATCTTTAATACCATCTCCATTGAGATCATATTTTACGGAATTAAACTTAGTGTTTTTTGGATCTGTACGATGAATTTTAAAGTATTGGTTAACTGCTTTTTGTACTTCAAGGTCAACTTCTGCTTTTGGGCTAATACCTTGTGCGGTAAATTCACGATCAATACGTTTAACTGTAACCTCTTCTACACCCTCTCGCGCATTCATTTTATTAAAGATTAAACCAGGTGGTTCGAAATATGTCACAATATTATTTTTATTGATTTGATTAGTGCTAAGCGTTAATCCTTTTCGATAGAAAATAAGCTCTTCACGAATCGTTTTATCTCCTTGTCGAGTTAACATTACAACAACACGATTTGGTGAGTTACTTTTCCAGAAACCGCTCTTAATGATTGTTTCTTTACCCATTTTTTCATGATATTCAACGGTATAGTTTTCATTGAATGTTAAGTTCGCTATTTTTGAAGCCGTTTTATTTAAGTAATACCCAGTAATTTTTTGCTCAATAATCGGCCATCCAGGTTCCCCACACCCTTTTAATTCCCCCCAAATAGAGTCGATTTTTGCTGTATATCCCCAGTACTCTTTATTTTTTAAATTATAACAATGGCCCGGCTCAATGGTTAAGTTAAGGCGTTGTCCCTCTTCATTAATGCTTTTAACATTATTAATTTGGGTTGTTTGAAAGTTAGCGTCCTTTACCTGATACACTTGGTTTCTCGCTTTGGTTGCAAAAAACAGTTTTTGACCATTAATATTTAAACGCCAGTAAGGCTCTTCACCTTTAGCTTTGAACAGAAATGTATCGACTGGCTTTGCACACTGTAGGGACGCTTTCGCCAGTGCCATATGATGTACGCGATCAATTCGCATTATCGCATCGGATTTTTTATCTTTAGCACTTGGAAATACTATTTCACCAGTAAATTCGATATAGACAGGGGTCAATTTTGTTGATGTGACTTGCTCGTAAATATTACGTAATGCGGCTTTGGCATGTACCGAAAACTCTTTATTTGTATCGCATGTTTTAAAGTAAGCTTTGCCATCACCTAAGCGAAATTGTCCTCTGAAATTACCTTCCAGGATTTTTGAAAAATCTTGTTTAATAACTGGCTCTGGTTTTACTTCTACCTGAGGGGGGGGAGGTGTGCTGCAAGCCACTGCCAAAAAAAGAGGAGTGCTTAATAATAATAAGTGAGGTAGACGCATAAAAAAACCTTAGTTCAGAAATCTTAATAGGCTGATGAAGAATACAGTTACTTTGAAGTATAACAGTGGTTTCTTTTATTTCACCATCTGTAAGTTAATCTGCAACTTATTTATCGGATATATCCTATCTTCAGATAGTTAAACAGCTATAAATGGTAGAATATTTTAATACAAGAGTAGGACTATTTCCTTAACTTACTATTTTTTATCAAATTAATTTTAACTGTATTTGCAATGTCGCATAATAATTATTTCTTCGCTATTGCAAATTGGGTTGCAGCAATGACAACTCTGTTGTGGATTAATTAATCATAAATTAAGGGTAATAAAAAAGGGCAAAAGCCCTTTTTATCGCGGCAGATCTATACCCAAGCCACTTCAAAATGCTCTGAATTTGCATCTTGAGGTAGTTTGGGTATACAGTTAAAAACTGTAGCGAAGACCCGTCGCAAGTTGTGCTCCAAACTTCACGTCGTCATCAAAGTCAAGATCGGGGGCGACTTGAGCGTAGGCATTCCACTCTTTAGCAAAATTCAGGTTCAAACCTAACGGCAGGCGCACACCGAAACCTTTATCCCACTCCGCATAGGCTCCGCCACCAACATACCATGTGAAAGGAACATCTGCGCTGAATGCACCTTGCTTAAATATATAATCAGCTGCAATACCATCATTACCTAACATTACATTGAACTGCTCATTTACTAACACTGTTACGCCAAATCCCATATCAACAGCGAACCCCGCTTTAATATCCACTTTGTCATTCGCGCTTGCTGATAAAGAAAATAGAGTTGTTAAAATGGTAATGGTAATTACATTTAATTTTTTAATCATGCTCTCACTCCGCTAATAATTTATCCATGAAAACTGCTACGCCATCTTCTTTTGAAGATAGTGTAAATTCAGCATCGGGTAAAGCTTGACGTAAGGCTTTTTGGGCATTTGCCATAAGAACTGGTTTAGCAACTACATTTAGCATCTCAACGTCATTCATGCCGTCACCAAATGCAATTGCGTCTTCAATTTGTAAGCCTTTGTCTTTTAATACCACTTGTACAGCCGTACCTTTATTGGTGTTCGCATCCATCACTTCTAAGCATTTTGCTAAGGAGAATGTTAGGTTGATACGATTACCATAGCGTGCTTTTAATAATTCATAAATTGGCTGTAAGAACTCCGGTTCAGCCCAGAAGAAAATTTTAATTGTATTGTTTTTATCAAGTACGCTTAAATCCGCTACGGCACAATCAAATCCTGCATCTAACCCCATCGCATCTAGTTCTGGTATGCCGTAATTTGCGTACCAGCTATGATCCGTAAATAAGTTCACTTGCACGGCTTCATCAAACTTAGTATCACAAATACCTTGTGCGATATCACTGGCTAGATTCTGTTGATGAATGATTTCACCTTCTCGATTGTGTACACGAGCACCATTTGAAGTGATTAAATAGATTGGCGTGTCGAGAGAGGCTTGCAAATGCTTTGCTTCAATATAATGTCGACCTGTTGCGATAACAAATTTACGATTATTGTTAACCCAGCGTTGAATACTATCCGTAGTTTTTGGGGAAATGCGGTGATTAGGCCCCAGTAATGTTCCATCAAGATCTGAAATGGCTACTTTATACATGTCAGTTTACCTTGTTGTGATTGTTTTAAAAATTCAAGTGCTTTACTTAATGCGGGCACTCGGTATTGATCGCTTTCTAATAATATCTCATGTTTTGCACCAGAAATATTTAAAAGTTGCTTGCCTTTACAAAAAGTTACACTGTCAAAAAACTGATTTTGCCCTTCACTGGTCACAACTGTATCAGCACCCGCTTGAATAACTAACAAGGGGATCGTTATTTTGTTGGCGTTTTCTATCGCCTGTTGAGTTGCGTTGATACTTTCAGCCACCCAGCGCATCGTCGGTGAGCCAAGTTGAGTTTCAGGGAATTGTTCAAATGTATTAAATGAGGAACTAAAGCGTAATTTGCTTGAGGTTAAGTTATTATCGGGAAACAGTTTCTTTTTATAATCACTGCCCGCAAAAATATAACAGGCTTTATCACTAAACCAGCGACATACTTCAGCGTTACTATAGGTAATTATTTTTGCAATCGTTGTGGGAATTCCACCTAAATTGATTGAAAACATCGGGCTAAAAAATACGCTCGCTTGGAATGGGTGATTATATTGCACAAGATATAACGCGGTTATCGTGCCTCCCATTGAATGTGATAATAGGTAGCGTTGTTGATAGCGTTTTTTTAAATTAAGTGATGCGACATAGCTATTAAAATCATCGACATAATCTTGAAACTTTTCTATATGGCCACGATGTTTATCACCGCCGAAGCGCTCAGAAAAACCTTGGCCACGATGGTCAATTAAGTACAGATCATAACCTTGTTGATTTAGATCGTAAGCAACTTCTTTGTATTTTAAGACACTTTCATTACGTCCTTGGCTAATGACAATCACTTTGTTATTACCTGTTCTGATACTAACGGTGTAAATTTCTTTATTATCAACACCCAGGAAACGGCTTGATTGCGCATTTTTTTCCCAAAAATCATTTATCATCGGATTAAAGTTTGCATTGAGCTGCTTTTCGCTGTTGAGCTGGAAACTGTTTTTAAACATACTTGTGGTCGCAAAAGTAACTGCACTAAAGGTTAGGCAGAAAAAGGCTAGTAATATTGAGATTTTTTGTTTTCTCATTATGAAATCCCATTAAGTCGAGTTTTAGGTTTGAGCATAGCTATTTTAATGAGATATTGTTGAAATAAAAGCGTCTTATCATATATAAGTTTAAAGGAATATTACTAGTGAAGAAAAAATTTACTGTGCATCTTGATGCTGTTTTGGTGATTATAATCTTATTTGTTGCTTCGGTAGGTTTAAATGTTTTTCAGCAGTCTCAACTTGAAGAGTTGAGTCTCGATAATGAAAAACTACAGTGGCAGGATCTGGCAAATAGCTTAAATATGGGATCGAAAGATACTTATATCAAAAAACTTGAAAAACAGCTTCATGAAACAAAGCTTGATTAAGCTGCTGTCAGAGACAAAAAAGCCAGTATAGCTATCATATATAGTAAATACTGGCTTTTTATGAAATTGAGAACAGGACGTTTTTAAGCTAGTTTAGCTTTAATAAAGTCGATAACTTCTTCAATTTTAACTTCTTGCTTCTCACCTGAAATACGATCTTTATATTCAATCACGCCATTGTCGAGGCTTCGATCTCCAATCACTAGAGTATGCGGGATACCGATTAATTCAGCATCAGCAAACATAATACCAGGACGCTCTTTACGATCATCAAACAATACTTCAATACCTGCATCTTGTAACTCTGCATAGTATTTTTCAGCAAGTTCAGCAACTCGGTGTGATTTTTTCATGTTCATTGGCACGATAACTACTGAGAATGGTGCAAGGGTATCATTCCAGATAATCCCGTTTTTATCGTTATTCTGTTCGATAGCTGCAGCTACAATACGTGAAATACCAATACCGTAACAACCCATAGTTAAAGTTTGGTTTTTACCTTGTTGATTAAGTACAGCCGCATTCATTGCCGCAGTATAAGTATCACCAAGTTGGAAAATATGACCCACTTCGATACCACGGGCGATTGCTAATGTGCCTTGACCACATGGGCTTGGATCGCCTTCAACAACATCACGTAAATCTGCAATTTCATAACCGCTGATATCACGATCCCAGTTAACACCCGTTAAGTGTTTACCTGTTTCGTTTGCACCACAAACGAAATCAGCTAGCTTTTCAGCTGCGCGGTCAACAATAACTCGAATTGTTAAACCTTTAGGTCCGATTGAACCTGCATCACAGTTAGCTGCATCTTTAATTTGTTGCTCATTGGCAAAAACAAGCGGGCTCGCGATGCCTTCAATATTTTCTGCTTTAATATCGTTAAGGTTATGATCGCCACGTAAAACTAAAGCAATTACTGGTACTTGTTGGCCTTCTTCACAACTGCCTTCTACTAATAAAGTTTTAACTACCTGGCTTGCATCAACATTAAGCGCTGCCGAAACTTCTTCAATAGTGTGTACGTTGGCTGTTTCAACAACAGCAACATCTGCGCTTGCTGCTGGACGGTCAAATGCAGGCGCAAGTGCTTCTGCTTTTTCAACGTTCGCCGCGTAATCACTCTCTGTTGAGAAAACGATTGCATCTTCACCACTTTGCGCAAGCACATGGAACTCATGTGATGCACTGCCACCTATGCTACCTGTGTCAGCGATAACTGGGCGATATTCAAGACCTAAACGTTCGAAGATACGGCAGTAAGCGTTAAACATATCTTGGTATGTTTTTTCTAAACACTCTTGCTCAAGGTGAAAAGAGTAAGCATCTTTCATGGTAAATTCACGTGCGCGCATTACACCGAAACGAGGGCGTGTTTCATCACGGAATTTTGTTTGAATTTGGAAAAGGTTTAATGGCAGCTGTTTGTAACTGTTTACCTCTTTACGTACAAGCTCGGTAATTACTTCTTCGTGTGTCGGACCTAATAAAAAATCACGTGTATGGCGATCTTTCAGGCGTAACAGTTCACCACCGTATTTATCCCAACGTCCAGTTTCAATCCAAAGATCTGCAGGTTGAACAACCGGCATTAATACCTCAATCACACCTGCACGTTCCATCTCTTCACGTACGATATTTTCAACTTTACGTAAAACTCGTAAACCCGTTGGTAACCAAGTATATAAACCTGATGCTAATTTACGGATCATGCCTGCACGCAACATTAGCTGGTGGCTAACAATAACAGCATCACTTGGAGCTTCTTTTTGAGTTGAAAGTAAGTAGTTGGTGGTACGCATAAATATCCTTAATTGATCCGGTCAGTATAAAAGAGCGCTGATATTAACAGTGGAATTGTCACGACTAAAGGATTCTTAGTCGATTTATAAAAATATAATTGAGTTTTAGCGTCACTATCAGCTATTTTGTGCCTATTAATAAAGAATTCCAAGGATCAACAATGAAACGTTCTCTGCTTGCTGCAAAATATAGTACGACCATTATGTTAGTCTGCTTGTTAATTTTTATCTTAAATAGTTTATTACCGCTTAATCTTAACCAATGGGGAATAGTACCGCGATCGATCGAACATTTGCCGGGCATTCTAATTGCGCCATTTTTGCATGCTAATTTGGCGCATCTGTTAAGTAACTTTTTCCCTTTTATTATATTTGCCATTTTGATTGGTTTACAAAGTGTTAAGAGATTTTGGTTTCTGTTTATCTTTTTTATAATCAGTACCGGGCTGTTAGTGTGGTTGTTTGCACGAGGTAATAGTGTGCACATTGGCATGAGTGGGGTGATTTACGCATTATGGGGGTATTTGCTTATCTATGGTTTTGTGCGTCGGAAAATGATGCATATTGTAATTTCACTGATAACACTGTTTTTTTATGGCGGTCTGGTCTTTGGTGTTTTTCCTACAAAGGTAGGTATCTCCTTTGAGGGGCATTTAATGGGCGCTCTGGTTGGCGCATTAACGGGTTATTACCTGGCTAAACGATAGCTTCAATATTCACTACGGTTGTAATTAATCCCTCATTAACCCAAGAGATATTAAAATCTGATAAATGAACCGCATAGGTTTTTGAGTCTGCTTTACTCTTCTTATATGCCGGGCGAGGATCTTGTTGTAAGACCTCGCTAATCAATTGCTGTAATTCAGGATAACTTTTGTGTACTTTTTTGATAGCTTGTAAAGCTTGTGTTGAAAACTGAATTTCCATTAAAGGCTCCGGGCTATCTTGGGCAAAACCAGCTAGCGCATCTGGTTTTGCATCAGCATAAGGAATATAGGGTTTGATATCGACAATTGGGGTACCATCAACTAAATCAATATTACTCAATTGTAAAAAGATCTTGCCCTCTACCTGTTTGATTCCGTGAAATTCAACTAATGATAAACCAATCGGGTTGGGTCTGCTTGGCGAACGTGTTGCAAAAACACCCATGCGTTTATTACCTCCAAGACGAGGAGGACGAACCGTCGGGCTCCAGTTATTTGCTTTTCTTGAATCGTTATTCTTATGAAAAATGAAAACCAGCCATAAATGACTAAATGTATCTAAACCTAAAAAAGCATTAATATCATCATAAGGGGGCAAGATCTCAAGTTCCGCTTTGGCACTTGGTACCAAACCCGGTTGGCGAGGTACTGCAAACTTCTCTTTATAAGGAGAGTGAATAAAACCTATGCTTTTAAATGGCGTACTAGCAAACAAAATAACTACTCTTGCTCAGGCAAAGTGATATCTAACGCGCGTGCATAACAGATGATATTTGAAATACAGCTGCTATCGGCCTCAAAAGTTAAACAAGATTGAAAAACAATACCATTAGCATTTAACTCGGCGGCTCTTATACGTGCATTGGTTCTTGCTTGCTTGATATCGGCAGGGCGATCATTTTCCTCTTCCTGGCAACTGCTACCTTCAACCGCGCCGATAAAAGTATAATCAAGTCCTGCAAGTTGAGATTTTTCATAAACAGTGACTTGTGACGGTTTGAAATATTCGCTGAAATTATCTTTATCTAAGTTAGATGAAAATTCAAAGTTACTACAAGCACTCAATAAAAGTGTGAAGCTGGAAATGACAAAAATACGCAACATAAGAAACTCTTTATAAATAGTAGGTAATAGAGATGAGTGGCATAATAACATTTTTTAAAAGTCCTGAAACAAAGAAGGAAGCAATATGACAATAGCAAATGGAAAACGTGCAGTTTTTCTTGATCGAGATGGTGTATTAAATGTCGATAATGGTTATGTTTCAAAAGTAGACGATTTTGAATTTATTGAAGGTGTAATCGATGCATGTAAAAAACTTAAAGAAAAAGGTTATCTATTAGTAGTGATTACTAATCAGTCCGGCATCGCACGTGGTTATTTTTCTGAAGAGCAATTTCATACCCTGACAGAATGGATGGATTGGTCATTAGCTGATAGAGGTGTTGATTTAGATGGTATCTATTATTGTCCTCATCATGCTGAAAAAGGAATTGGTGAATTTAAAATCGATTGCGATTGTCGTAAACCAAAGCCGGGTATGTTACTCAGTGCGATTGAAGAGTTAAATATTGATGTAAGCAACTCAATTTTAGTTGGTGATAAAGTCTCTGATATACAAGCAGGGATTGCCTCTGGAGTAAATTGCAATTATTTGGTCAAAACAGGCAAGGCTATTACTGAAGAGGGTGAAAAATTAGCAACGGCTGTGTTTGATGATCTCGTGAGTATCGTTGAACAGTTATAGTTGGGATATAATAACAAGTTTGTGGATAACTCCATCTGTTATGTGGGTAACTTGTTTGCAAAACAGGTATAAAAACTAATTGCAAAAATAACCTGTTTTTATGCAAAAAACACTTGCCAATGTGATCGCTATCTCTATAATGCGAC
>JABXKR010000051.1 GCA_013619145.1 Psychromonas sp.
GTTTGAGTAAATAATGCATATGTTCGCGATTGATATGCAATTTGTTATTGGACATGATTTAGTCTCCCAAGCGTGCTGCAATTTAGGCTTCGTCGCTCTCAAGTGTTGAAATATCGCCTTCGGGCAAGCCGAGCTCCCGTGCTTTTAATAAACGCCGCATGATCTTGCCGCTACGTGTTTTGGGTAAATTTTGACGAAATACAATTTCCCTTGGTGCGACTGCAGGACCTAACCGTTTACGTGCATGACCAAGCAGGATTTTGCGTAAAGCTTCGTCTCCGTCATAGCCTGGTTTTAAGGCTACAAATGCTTTTACTATTTCCCCTGCAACCTCATCGGGCAGGCCGATCACAGCAACTTCAGCTACAGCAGGCTGCTCCATCAACACACTTTCAACTTCAAATGGTCCAATTAAATGCCCTGAGCTTTTAATCACATCATCGGCTCGGCCCACAAACCAGTAGAATCCGTCTGCATCACAGCATGCTAAATCCCCCGTTAAATACCAATTATCGACAAAACATTTTTGGTAACGCTCATTTTCATGAAGATAACCACGAAACATTGACGGCCAACCTTGTTTCAGAGCAAGTTCACCAACCCTATTTGCTTCCTTGAACGGGCTTTTTGTGCCGTCTGCAGCCTGTTCCATAATAGCCACCTCGACACCCGGTAAAGGTCGGCCCATCGAGCCTGGACGGACTGGCGTAGTTGCGAAATTGGCGATCATAATGCCGCCTGTTTCACTCTGCCACCAGTTGTCATGGAATGGTTTACCAAACACTTTTTCACCCCATATTACCGCCTCTGGATTAAGTGGCTCTCCGACACTGGCAAGAAACCGTAATGCACTGAGATCATACTCATCTGCAAGTTCACCTCCAGCTTTCATTAACATGCGAATTGCGGTTGGTGCGGTATACCAAATATTGATTTTCTGCTCACTGAGTAACTGGTACCAGTGCCGGGCATCAAATTCCGCTTCATCAATAATCATGGTAACCCGGTTACATAAGGGAGAAATAATGCCATAGGAGGTACCGGTCACCCACCCTGGATCGGCGGTACACCAATAACGATCGCCAGGGCGAAGATCAAGTGCATAAAACCCAGAAATACTGTGGTAAACCACCGCCTGATGAACATGCATTGCACCTTTAGGTTTGCCCGTGGTACCAGAGGTAAAATGCAGTAAAGCAAGTTGTTCCGGATCGCAGAAACGGGCAGGGAAATCAGCGCTACTTTGTGCTAATAAAGCATCGAGATCGTAACAATTTTCAGGCAGAGGCTGCGTGACGTTGTATAAAAGCACCCATTTTAAACTGGGTAACTCGTTCGCCCAGGATTTTACTTTTTTACGATACAGAGCTTCACTCGTGACGAGGGCACGGGCTTCACCAATTTCCATGCGTGAACGGATTGGCTCGGGTCCAAATGCAGAAAACAATGGAGAAAATACTGCACCGAATTTAAGTGTGCCTAATAAAGCGATATAAAGCTGTGGTACTCGATTACATAAACCAAAAATTGTATCGCCGGGTTGCAGGCCAAGGGTTTGTAAAATAGTGGCAAAACGGCTAGTTTGATCTTTTAAATCCGCATAGCTAATATCTTTTTGCATACCTTGCTTACTTAACCAACGGATCGCTGTTTGTGCACCGAAACCTTCTTCGACATGTCTGTCTACCGCTTCAAATGCGATATTTAATCCATCCACCCCTCCCTTTATACGCTGCTGTGCAGTTTGCCAGTTAAAGTGCTCGCAAGTATCTTGGTAGGAAGTCAGGTTATGAGTCGATGCCAGTAACGGATCTTTTTTAATTTCAGGAAAACGCATATCAATCACCTTAGGTTTAAGCCTAAAAAAACAGTTAACTTTCTACTGAAGATTAGATTAAAGCTGCGTATAACGCTCAAAAAATTGCTGATTTAGATCATATTGTGGTAAATAAACAAAAAGGAGGTAATAAGTAGCAAAGAGGCGGGCTGGCTAAATAAGTAATATGGATAAATTAAACTTTAAATTTGCCAATAAGTACTGCAACTCTTCTTACATCAAGTGAATAAGTTTTTTGCTTTAATTTCATGTTACAGAGTCTACTGCGCATGATCTGGCGCTAGCCATACAGCTCATAGTGACTAGCTGTTTCTATCTATTTTCAATCTCGACAAACCATTTGACGGGAGTGAAGCCTCGATTGCCATTAATTACAGAATGCAGCTGCTAGCGTCATAACTTAGCTTTATTACCTTGCAGTCATATAAAGCCAGTAAGCATGGTGGATTCAATGTGGTTACGCTTGCTGTGCAAGCGCTTGCATGCCTTGTCTTGAGTGGTTGTAAGCGCTTTCTTTGCTTTGTTGAATAAAAGCAAAGGGTATGCGCAAATCTAATTTTGCAAGCTGTATTTCGGTGATGAAGGTCTCGTGCTGATCACTTTTATGCTGTTTTCATCTATTTGCTTGGCTAATTGCAGCAGATAACTGTAGTCGCAAAGAAAGCGCTTGCACGTAATTTTGGTAGAATCAAGCGTTTTTTTTAAAAAAGTTCATTTTAGTGGTGACGTCGCTCACAAAAACAATTTGTTCATGCCTTTTTCAAGTTTAAATAGCTCGTTTCCTCCGTTTGGATCACATATTAAGTGGCGCTAATCCAATATGATTTCGCACCGTAAAAGGGGGAACTTTTACAACTATAACTAAAATAATAATTATTCAATCATTAATAAAACAGGAATGATCAATGGAATTGAAAATAAAAACTTTAGCGCGCTTTACCATGCCGCTATTCGTAGCTGCCACGCTGGTTGCATGTGGAAGTAGTGATAACACCATTATTGACACAGATAGTGGTGAGCTTAATTACCTGCGTAAAGATGCCAGCTATGATGGTTGGGGTTTACATATCTGGAATGATGATCCGACTTGTGATGGTGCGGCTGACAGTGCGATTACAAGCTGGGATGAGCCGCTGCTATCTACTACTACTGGTGATAATGGCGCTATTTATAATATTCCTTTGAAACCTGGCGCAACGTGTGTGACATATATTATGCACAATGGTGGCGAGAAAGAACCTGGTGGCGATCGTAAATGGGATATGAGCACGCTAGGTAAAAAAGTTTATCTAGCACAAGGTAAAGCTGATTTATCTGATTCACCTGTTGCACTGACTATTTATGAAGGTTTAAAAGGTGCATTGATCGACGGTTCAACCGTTGCCTGGGATACAGGCACTGCTGATTCTTTTGAAATTCATTACCTGGCAGATGGCGGTTTTGAAATTAATGATAATACGGGTGAAATTGTTTCAGCAACGGAAATGCTCCCCCTCACTAGCAAAACTATGCCAGAGGGAGTTGCTAAACGTTATGAAAATTATAAAGCGTTTGGTTTTGAACTACCAGAAGGTATAGACGAAGCTACATTAATTAGCGGCCAACTAGTTCTAATTGCTAAAAATGCTGAAGGTAAAATCATCGATGCAACCGGTATACAACTTGCGCCTGCATTAGATGCTGTATACGCAACGGGCGATACTGGTGCGCAAAACGAGACGCTAGGTGCTGTTGTATCTGGCACGGCGGCGACGTTTAAATTATGGGCTCCAACAGCTAAAAATGTTGCACTTTACCTTTATGATGCTGACTTAGCGCAGGTAGGTGATGCCGTTACTATGACGCGTAAAGCAAATGGTACATGGGAAGTGGCTGATGTTGCAGATGTGCTTGGTAAATACTACCGCTATGAAGTAGAGGTATACCATGCTGCGCTAGATAATGTTGAAACGCTGCAAGTAACTGACCCGTACTCTTTAAGCTTATCTGTTAATAGTAAGTACTCTCAAGTAGTTGATTTAGCAACTGAAGCTAAACCAGCAGGTTGGGATGATCAAACTATAGCGACTGTTGCTAACCCGGAAGAGCAGGTTATCTATGAAACACATCTGCGTGATTTAAGCTCTGCACCAGGTGATGGCGGAACAGATGCGCTGGATGGAAAATATACTGCAATCACTGAAACTGAACGTGAAAGTGTTAAGCAGTTGGCTTCACTTGCAGAAAATGGTTTAAATACAATTCACTTAATGAACCTGTTTGATATTGCGACCGTTGATGAAGATCCTGAAAAACGTGTTGAACTAAGCGATACAGTTGCAAAACTTTGTGGCCTCAATGCAAGTGCAGCTGTTTGTGATGATGGTGTTAATGATTCAACGATCCGTGAAGTGCTTGAAGGTTATGATCCAGCATCTGGTGAAGCGCAAGCGTTAATGAATGATCTGCGCATGTATGACAGCTTTAACTGGGGTTATGATCCTTTCCATTACACAACACCTGAAGGTAGTTATTCAACAGATGCTAAAGGCACTGTGCGTATTGAAGAGTACCGTACGCTGATCATGAAACTTCATGAAATGGGTTACCGCGTAGTAATGGATGTGGTGTATAACCATACTAACTCTGCAGGTACAGATGATAAGTCAGTACTGGATAAAATCGTCCCTGGATATTACCAGCGTCTGAATGCCTCTGGTTTTGTTGAATCATCAACATGTTGTTCAAATACTGCAACAGAAAATACCATGATGGGTAAGTTAATGACTGACTCTCTGGTAACTTGGGCTAAAGAGTACAAGATTGATGGTTTCCGTTTCGATTTAATGGGGCATCAACCTAAGCAATTGATGGTTGACTCACTGACAGCAGTTAAAGCCGTTGATGCAGATACTTACTTCTACGGTGAAGGTTGGAACTTTGGTGAAGTGGCAAATGATGCACTATTTGTGCAAGCGACTCAGCCGAATATGGGTGGTACTGAAATTGGTACTTTCTCAGATCGCCTACGTGATGCTGTTCGTGGTGGTGGTCCGTTTGATGGTGGCGATGCATTACGTGCAAACCAAGGTTTTGCTAATGCAGGCGTTTGGAATGAGAAGCAAAGTGATACAGATGCTTCAACACTTAAACTTAGACAAGACGGTGATATCGTTCGTCTAGGTATGGCGGGTAACTTAGCTAACTTTGTATTACTCGATCAGGCTGGTCTTACTAAACGTGGCCAGGATGTTAACTATAACGGTCAAAAAGCGGGTTACACAGTTGATCCACAAGAGAATATCTCTTATGTATCTAAACATGATAACCAAACGCTTTGGGATAACAACATGTACAAGATCGCGTCAGAAGTTGCTTCTGATCAGCGCGCTCAAATGCAGATTCTTGCATTAAGTACCAATATGCTGGGTCAAGGTATTCCTTTCTTCCATATGGGCTCTGAACTGTTACGTTCTAAAGCAATGCAGCGTGACAGCTACGACTCAGGTGATTGGTACAATACCGTTAACTACGATATGTCTAGCAATAACTGGAATGTCGGTCTTCCTCGTGAAGATAAAGATGGCTCTAACTGGGATTTAATCAAAACAATTATTGCCGATACTAATGCAGAGCCTACAGCGGCTGATATCGAATGGACGAATACTCGCTTTAAAGAGTTATTAAAAATCCGTACAAGCTCGAAGCTGTTCAGTCTTGAAACTGAAGCTGACGTTAAGGCTCGTGTTGATTTCCAAAACACAGGCACAACTTCTGTTGCTGGTGTGGTTGTAATGAGCATTGATGATGGTACAGGTGTTACTGATTTAGATCCTGCTGTTGATGCGATTGTAGCTGTGATTAATGCTACTGATTCAGAGCAAGTTATTCCTGTAACAGGTGCGACTGGTTTTGCACTGCATAGTGCATTAGTTGAAGGAACAGCTTCTTTTGCTGATGGTAAATTTACAGTTCCTGCATTAACAACGGCAGTGTTTGTAAAAGCTCAAGGTGATGCGCAAGGTACTGGTCTAGCAGTTGATATGAGCAATAAAGACCTAAGCTCTATCCCTCCGTTTGGTGATGATATTCCTCATATTCGTGGTGACATGAATGACTGGGGTGATGCTGATGCAATGGAATTCACTAGCGCTGGTATTTACAGCATGACTATGACTCTGGAAGCGGGTACTTACGGCTTTAAAGTAGCAGACCCTACTTGGGGCGCGATTAATTATGGTACAACTGGTACGTTAGTTATAGGTGAGGCTTTAGCATTAGACGGTGGTGATAATATTTCACTGACGTTGGAAGCTGATTCAGTTGTAACCTTTAGCTTTGATGCAAGCGATAAAGATGCTGCAACACTTACTGTAACAGCAGTTGAACTGCAAACGTGTGAATTGCTTGCTGATAGCGCTGATGCTGGTCCTATAACAGCTGATCTTGCGGTACGTGGCGCACATTCTAGCTGGGCTTGGGATATTGCATATGCACTAAACTACAAAGGCACTAATACTTACCAAGTAGCATTAAGTGGTGTTGACCTTTCTGGTGGATTTAAGCTAGCATCAGATAGCGGTGACTGGGATCCGCAAGTATTTGCAGGAACAACTACTTCTGCAAGTGCAATGGTATTAGATGTTGAATATGATGCAATTGCACGTATTGGCTCAAGTGCTATTTCAGATCCAGGTAACAATACAATTACTTTAGGTGACGGTAATTACGTAATGTCATTTGTTGTTACTGACTTTGTTGATGCAGCAACGGTTGGTTCAATCTCTGTATGTGAAATCAAATAACCTAGATAGGTTGTTATTCTGATTTAAAATCGGCGCCTTGTGCGCCGATTTTTTTTATCTTCAAAAGCTGTTATACCAACCCGCAAAATTAACGGATCTATTTTTGTTTTTGGAAGTGCGGTTTTAACCGCGCAATATCATAGGCGCGACTGAAGAACCAGGCTTCGCAGAGCTTACCCGCTCATAAACCTGAACTGGCGTTCAATTCGCCAAACTTCCACAAATTGAGCATAATATTAAGCGGATTGATATTATCAGCATACTCGCCAATATTTATTAAGACTCAATAGTAAAGATGATAATAATAAGTCAAAGCAATTCACTTCAAGAAGGGCAGCTTTATTTGCTGTTTTTGCTGTCAGAAGCATCGCTTCTTTAGACTGTAAAACTGTGTCTGCTTGATTCTCATATTCAACGATTCGATAACCACCAATAATGAGAATTAACCTCAAGCGAAAGCCTGCCAATATTTATTAGCTTACGGTATTCGTTTTACAAAACGATGCAGATTGACGCGGAGATAACTGCTTCAGAGATAGCGCAAAGCGACGCATGTTATCAATAGTGGCTTTTTTACAGGCATAAAAAAACCACATTATATAATGTGGTTTTTTTTGCTATCACTATCTGAAAATTTAGCGCTAGCAATTACTCGGGTAAAACGGCGTTATGGTAGACGTTTTGCACATCATCACAGTCTTCAAGCATATCCATGAATTTTTCAAATTTCTCAACATGTTCAGGTGTAATATCTGTATCAGTTTGCGGTACAAATGTTACTTCTTCAACATCTAATTCAAGATCCGGGTAGGCATCATTAAGTGCTGTTTTTGCTTTGTAGAATTCAGTATGAGGACAAAATACCGTGATATTTCCATCTTCACTTTCAACATCAGTGACATCAACGTCAGCCATCATTAATGCTTCTAAAACAGCTTCCTCATCGGAGCCTTTAAATACAAACACGCCCTGATGTTCAAACATATGTGCAGCTGTGCCTGGTGAACCGATTTTAGCACCTGTTTTCATAAAACAGTTACGCACATCAGTCCAGGTCCGTTTATTATTATCGGTTAAACAGTCAACGATAACGCTGCAGCCGCCAGGACCGAAACCTTCGTAAGTAGCACGTTCGTAATCTTCTCCGCCGCCGCCTTTGGCTTTTTCAATTGCACGTTCGATAACATGTGTCGGTACCTGGTCTTTTTTTGCACTTTCAATTAAACGGCGTAATGAAAGGTTACCATCAGGATCGAATCCGCCATTTTTCGCAGATACGTAGATCTCTTTACCGTATTTTGAATAAACTTTGGTTTTGGCGCCCGCAGTTTTCGCCATTGACTCTTTGCGGTTTTGATATGCTCTTCCCATCTGATCAGACTCTTTTTGTTAGTTGGTTAATATTTAAGGCGCAAATTTTACCTTGTAATTGCGCTTCTGCGCTAGTGTGAAATTAATAAATATTGAACTGGATGAGAAATTGTCCTCTATAATTAATATTTGTTTAATAGTTAAACAATATAAGGATGCTTGATGCACAATAAAATAGCGGAAATCTTCAAACAATTGAATAATGTTTTATTGGGAAAGGAGGAGCAGACTAAATTAGCTTTAGTTTGTCTGCTTGCCGACGGGCATCTTTTAATCGAAGATCTGCCTGGTATGGGTAAAACTACGCTTGCATCTGCCTTGGCACAAACACTTGGGCTTGATTACCAACGTGTGCAATTTACCAGTGATATGTTACCTGCAGATATTCTTGGTGTGTCGATATTTGATAGCAATAAACAGCAGTTTAATTTTCATAAGGGCCCCATTTTCAGTCAGGTATTATTAGCGGATGAAATAAATCGCGCCAGTCCTAAAACACAAAGTGCATTGTTAGAGGCGATGGAAGAGAGGCAGATATCTCTAGACAGTGAAACATATATATTGCCAACGCCCTTTTTTGTTATTGCGACACAAAATCCGTTAGATCAAGCAGGGACTTTTCCCTTACCTGAATCTCAGTTAGACCGATTTATGATGCGTATTGAGCTTGGTTTTCCGAATATGGATGCGGAATTACAAATGCTAAAAGGGCATTTGGGGTCAGATAAAAAAGAGAAAATATCGGCCATTATAAATCTTGACGAGTTGCAGGCGATGCAAGCTGCTGTAGATAAAATTCAAGCCAATGAGACGGTTTTAAATTATCTGTTACGCCTGATTCATGAAAGTCGTTACAGTGGTATTTCAGCCAATCCGTTATCACCTCGTTGCAGCAAAATATTACTGCAAGCTGCTAAAGCGATGGCTTTTATTCAGCAAAGAGATTATCTCATTCCCGAAGATATTCAGGCGGTCTTTGTTGCGGTGACCGATCATCGTTTAGCGGGGGTAAATGGTGATAAACAAGGTAATAAAGCACTTAGTCAAACATTGCTAGACAGTGTTGATCCGCTTGGTTAATTTATGAATAAAAGTTTTAAACTAACAGCACCGTTAAAAAGGCTAATCGCACGGCGTTTCGAGCGCTGGTTAACTGCGCGAATGCCGGCGCAAAATAGTTTCACCTTAAATCATGCCAATACTTTTATTTTTCCCTCTAAATTTGGTCTGCACTTTTTAGTGCTCTGTTTTATTCTGTTTTTGCTTGGTACTAACTATCAAAATAATTTGATTTTGTTTGTGCTGTTTTTCCTGTGCAGCTTTATGGTGACTTGTCTGCTTTTAAGTTATCAGAATATTGCAGG
>JABXKR010000052.1 GCA_013619145.1 Psychromonas sp.
GCAAATCAGGTTAAAGCTCAGTTTGCGGGCCAGGATTGTGTTTTTTGTTTACGTATCATTAAAAATCTTAGCCCCGGGCAACAGATTGATTTTTATTTTCAAAATCCAAGTTCGCCGCTTAAATCGGTAATAAGTGAACAGCAAGTGTTAGTTTATGGTTTGTCTAATAAAAGAGGCTGGTTTAATCCGGGCAGAGTGACCATACGTTCAACATTTCCTTTTGGCTTATTTACGGTGTGGACGCATCTTGATTTTGGGTTGTGCGCTTTATTATATCCAAAGCCACTCGAAAGTGATCAACAGCTTGTTAGTTTATCTGCTGAGCAAACCAACCAGGGGTTAACAAATGCAGCTCTTGGTTTTGAGCAGTTTTCTACGCTAAAAAGTTATCAACCCGGTGAGTCATTAAAATCGGTTGCATGGAAACAGGTGGCACAAGGGCGAGGTTGGTTTAGTAAGCAGTTTGAACAATCACAAGGTGGTGATGTGCTTTTAGATCTGGCCTTATATACAAATTTAGATTTGGAAACAAAACTCAGTTTACTCTGTTATCAAGTGATTGAGTTGGAAAAAAATGATGTCAGTTATGCTTTGAAACTCGAGACTAAAACAACTGCAACTGACCATGGTTTACAACATAAAGAGTTGTGTTTAAAGGCACTGGCGCTATACGGACTAAGCGGATGAAAGAGTTTCTTAATCGCTTCAGTTTATCGCTAATTATCCTAACTTATATTGGTGTGGTTAGCGTGTTATATGCTCATCTGCAGCCATTATTAGTTTTCTTTGGTCTGCTATGTAGTCTTTGGCGTGTGCTTAACTTTTATGGACGTTTACCGCTGATGCCAACGCTATTACTGACTCTGATTGCGATGGTGAGTAGTTTAGTCACTATCTTGCTAGTATATCAGCAGGGGGTCTTTAACGTTATGCTGCATCTGATTATGTTAGGTTTTAGCTTGAAATTTTTGGAGCTGAAATCAATCCGCGATGTGCATTATTTTGTTAATACAGGGTTTGTGTTAGTAGCGCTGTTTTTTATCTTTAATTACTCGATTGTGATGGCTATCCTTGGTGCTTTATTAACTCTTTTATTGTTAGCGATACTGTTAAGTATTCATGGGACAAGTTTAGCTAGCGCCAGTTTTATGAAATTACTGCTTAAAAGCAGCCTGGTAAGTTTACCGCTCGCACTGGTCCTATTTGTTGTTATTCCGCGTTTCCCCGTTTTATGGAAAATGCCGTTACAAAAACAGGCTGTCACGGGGTTAAGTGATCGTGTCACTCCCGGTCAAATTGCAGAATTAAGCCGTTCCAGTGAACTGGCTTTTCGTGCCTCATTTTCCGGGGAGCCGGTAAGCGAAAGTGAGCGTTATTGGCGGGTGATGACCTTAGATGATTTTGACGGACAAACCTGGTCGCAAAGCCACAGTAAAAAAGCGCAGGAGCAGCAAGCTAAAAAAGGGCAAGGGGTTCGCTTTAAATTAAGCGCCTGGAAAAACAGTTATGATTTGATTGTTGAGCCGCATTACAATTATTGGGTTCCGGCGCTTGATTATGCAGATCCAAGTTTGGGGCGGGTTAGTTTAAATGATTATGCTTTACGAAATATAACACCCGTGGTCAAAAGAGAGCTCTTCAATGTTAATTTATTTCAACAGATTAAAGCAAGGCAGTTAACAAAAACAGAAAGGAAACAACTGCTCAGCGTTCCCACGCAAGGTAATCTTAAAACACAACGCTGGATTGCAGCTAAGCTAAAGCTGGGATTAGATAAACAGCAGATTCTTAAGCAGCTGCTTATTAACTTTTCAACAGAAAATTTCCGTTACACACTCAAACCACCGCCACTGGGCATCGACCAGGTTGATGATTTTCTGTTCTCAACACAAGCCGGCTTCTGTGTGCATTATGCCAGTAGCTACCTTTATGTTGCACGGCGTTTAGGGGTTCCTGCGCGCATGGTAACGGGGTATTTGGGGGGCGAGTGGCAAGCTGAAGATAAGTTTATCTCTATTCGTCAATATGATGCTCATGCATGGGTGGAAATTTGGAAAGGGGAACGCTGGATTAGGGTAGATCCGACGGCGTATGTTGCCCCAGAACGCGTTGAGTTTGGGTTAGAGCAAGGTTTATCAAACAGTGACGAGTTTTTAGCGGATGAGTATTTATCGTTACAGAAATGGCGAAATATAAAACTATTAAATCAACTGCGCACAAGACTCGCGCAGTTAGATTATTTATGGGCAACATGGGTTATTAATTATGACAATCAGAAACAGCTACGCTTAATGCAGTCTTGGTTTGGTAAATTTCAATGGTTAAACTTGCTTTACGCAGTATTAATGATGATGTTTCTGGTGTTTATAATTATTGTTTTACTGATATTTAAACCCTGGGTACGACGTAAATTAAGTGCGCAAGATAAGCTTTATCTGCGATTACAGCGCTATTATGCAAAAAGAGGATTGCTCAGGGGGAAAGGACAAACCGTCACTGAGTTTTGCAAAGAAGCCAGTTCCCAATCTAAACTGCCCGCCACACAGTTTGAAAATTTTGCATGTAAATACAACAGCTTAAAATATGATGTTGATTTGTCGGCCAGTAAACGTAAAAAGCAGCTTAAACAGTTACATTTTATCTGCAAACAATTACTGAACGGCTGAACTGTTAATAAGTTAAGCAAAACTTATTTAAGGTATGGCTCGGCTAATAATTTGTAATCTTTTACACTGACTTTAGTCGGTCCATAAGTACGTGCGCTGCGGAATGTATCGCGTCCTATGGAAATAGACACATCACTGTGTAGCTCTTTTTGAGTGATAACTTTGGCATTTTCGAAATACAGCTGTAAATCGGCAAGGTTATTTTCCTGCTCTGTTTTCAGTGCGGTTAACTGTTTTTTTACCTCTTCTTTGGTGAGCATTAAACGTGCGTCTAGAACCTGTTTTTTCTCTGATGCGGGTAATGCATCTATTTTGCGTTGCGCATCAATTAAATGCTGTAATTTTTCCTGCTCCTGCATAATGGTGGTTTTAATCAGTTTTTTAGTTTCCATAAGTTTTGGATATAAACCAACCAGATCAATAATGGTTTTGCTGCCTGCACTTGCGCCAAGTGTTACTGTGTTAATGCCATGGTTGCTGCATAACATACCGCCTAATATTGTACCTTTGCTACCAGCCTCATCTTTAACATTTATCTCGCCCTCACAAATCACATGGCAATGTAATAACTGCTTATGGATATTCACATCGAGTCCGGCGTGAATTTTTGAATATTGACTGAAGTTGGCAATAACAGATCCTTTGCAGTTGACCTCACAAGAGAAATTGTGACTGCCGAATTCTACTTGACGTCCTAAAATTCCTTTACCAACAATCAGATCACCACCACACTCAATTTGTGCCGATTCAATAAAACCAGAAACGGTAACATCTCCTGTTGCAGTTACTTCCATACCATCGCAAATATCACCTTCAACAATGATACTGCCTTTATAATTAACATTACCGTAACCTACATTAACGTTTTCGACCATTAAAACATCATCGACCATCATGCCGTTGTTCAGCACTTTTGGGATACCGGAGATGGTGGCAAGAAGTAGGTTTGGATCTGTTGCACAAAGCTCAGTATTTTCGCCGACCTCTAAGGCAAAGTCTTTGCCTGGTTTATGCTTAACTGTTTCAGCTGTAACAGAGATACCGGAACTACCTTCGTTATACGGGATTTTACGCATCAGTTCACTGCCGGGTTTAACGGTAATCAATTGCCCGAGATTACGCATATCAACGCGTCCATCTTCAGTTTTTTGGGGTTTCAATAATCGTTCTCTGGGGGTCTCAACTAAACGCTTAAAAGTAGCATCGCTGCCGTTAATTGCTTGTGTGCCTTTGGCTACGGTTACTTGGTAGATGGTGCCTGGTTTTGCCTGCTGTGATTTGTCTATAAGTAAAGCGATAGCTTTTGCATTGATACCATGGCTAATTTTCAGTTCATCCATCTCATTTTTTAATTGCTCGGCAGTGACAGCTAAACCATCATAAGCGGAGATGATTTGGGCTTTAGCAATCATTTTAAGCGGATCAAATTCGATGCTTAATTGTGCATCAAGGCGATCGGCAATGGCAATTGATTCCAGTTCAGCCCCGCGCTTACTTTCTCTCTCAAGGCGGTGAAAGTTCTGAACAGCTTCTTTAATGCCGTTTAGGTTCAGTTTCAGATTGGTATAATCAGATTGCTGGAAAATTTTAGTTAAACTATCCACAGTGACTTCATCTTGAACGGGGGTGATCAAGAGTAATAACTGCTGTTTATCAGTAGATAAACGAAGCATATTAGTTGAAAGTGGTTGCTTATTTTCCATGTCATTTATTCTTATAATGTTCAAGCCAGATTATATGTAATCGCAATGTAATAATTAATTTATAAATCACTTAAGGGAGTGCAAAGCATTTTAGACAAGGCGGATGATTGCAAGAATCGTTACTCAATTATCAAATCATATCGCACAGTAAAAAGTGTTTTGATTGCAGTCCATCTGGATGGGATAGGGCCCCATTTTATTTTTGTATCAATTAGTTACATTGTATTAGTTTATTAGAATATAAATATATTTTATAAACTAATTGAAAAGGAAAAAATTAACCGAATTTTTATTGAAAATATAGGCGGCGGTAACATTCTAAGCGAGTAAATACTCTGAAATTAACCTTGCATCACAACTTTTTTGATTGCGACAGGGCATTTGCACTCGTTATCTATTGATAGGGCTCAACGACTAATATAGCGTTTTTAACGCAGATTTTGCTTGCAGCGTAACTGTGTCCGGCACGGAAGATATTGTCACCTATCGAAATAGATACGTCACTATGTAATGCTTTTAATACCTGGACATTAGTGTTATTTAAATATTGTTGTCTTTCAAAATAGTTATCTTCTCGTGCATTATTAAGTTTTAACAGCTGTTTTTTTGTCTCTTTTACAGTAAGCGTCAGGCGTTCATCTAACAGTTGTGTTTTCTCGGAATTACCGATATTAGTGAGTTTTCGTTGTGCACTAAGTACAGCCCGTAATTTTTCCTGTACTAGGTTGATAGCGGATTTAATACGTTTTTTGTTATCTAATAACTCCGAGTAGGCACCAATCAAGTCAATGGTTGTTTTAATCCCGGCTGGTGCGCCGAGTGTGACGGTGCAAATACCTTTGTCGGCAGATAAAAAGCCACCAAAAATTGTTCCTTTATTTCCCTCTTCATCTTTAACGTTGATATAACCTTTGCTATATACATGACAATGCAGTAATTGGTACTTGAGGTTTAAATCCTCTCCAATATTGATAGTTGAATATTGAATAAAGTTAGCAAAAAGAGAGCCTTCGCAACTTATATTAGAAGAAAAATCGTCACAACCATTTTTGACCGGATGTCCTAATATTCCTTTAGTAACGAACAGATCGCCGCCACATTGGACTTTTGATGACTCAATAAACCCAATCACAGTGATATCACCTGTTGCAATTATCTCCTTACAATTGCAAATATCCCCTGCAATAATAAGGCTTCCTTTATGGTTAATATGAGCAGAATCAGCATTAAGGCTATCAAGCATTAACAGTTCATCTACTTCCATGCCCCTATCTAATTGTATTGGTGTTCCTGCTGTTGTGGCTAGCAAAATATTTTCATCAGAATCACTGATGGCAGTGTTCTTACCAACTTCGAATATATAATCATTAGCTGGTGTATGTTTAATTATTTCGCCTGTAACAGTCATTCCATCGTGACCTTTGCAAGAAGGGTATCGTCGCATCAATTGATCACCTTCTTTGACAGATATCAACTTACCAATTTTACTCATATCAAAACTGCCATATTGCAGGTTTATGGAATTTATCAATATATCTTTAGGCGCTTCCAGTAAACATTCAAAATAGCTATCAATGCCATTAACGGCTTCAGGACCTTTAGCGATAGTTATTTGATAGGCTGTACCAGGCTTTGCTTGTATCGATTTTTTTATAAGTTGCTTTATCGCCTGCTGTGAAATGCCTATAGTAATATGTAGTTCATGGATCGCATCCATTACTTGTTGATAGGTGATTGCATTGCCTTCAAAAGCAGAGATGATCTTTGCTTTTGCGCTGATTTTTAGCGGATCAAAAGTAATGTCTAATTCCGCATCGCGGCGCTCTGCAATAACAATAGATTGAAACTTAGTGTTACCTATTACTTCATTTTTGATATCTTTAAAGCAGTGAACAGCCTTATTC